>CAUQGU010000026.1:0-21318 GCA_963517645.1 uncultured Haemophilus sp.
AAGTGAAATTTACCGGACAAATCTTACCAACCGCGAAAAAAGTGGTTTATCGCATCAATATGAAACGCGTAATTAATCGCAAATTAGTGATGGGAATGGCTGATGGTGAAGTGGAAGTAGATGGTCGTGTTATCTACACTGCAACCGATTTAAAAGTTGGCTTATTCCAAGATACATCAAGTTTCTAATTTAAATAAACACAACATCATAAAAAAAGATAGCCCGATTTACTCGGGCTTTTCTTTTTCTATTCTTCGTCAATAATATCGACAAATTCGGCATTCAGTAATTTAGCTAAATCTTGAGGCGCTAATTCGACACTTAATCCGCGTTTACCACCTGAAACAAAAATCGTATCAAACTCAAGTGCGGTCGAATTTATCACTGTTTTTACACGTTTCTTTTGACCTAATGGACTAATGCCACCGACTAAATATCCCGTGCTTTTTTGTGCTGCATCTTTATCGGCCATTTCAACTTTTTTTACACCAATTGATTTTGCCGCTTTCTTCAAGCTTAACATGTTTGCCGTGGAAAGCACAAAACACGCTAATTTTTTCTGATCACCATTTTCAGCGACTAAAAGTGTTTTAAAGGATTGGTGCGGATCAAGCCCAAGTTTTTCAGCGGCTTCATCGCCAAAATGCGTATTGTTAGGGTCATGATCGTAAGTATGGAGAGTAAAAGGAATTTTATTTTTCTTTAGTAAATCAATTGCTGGTGTCATCTGATTTCCTTATGTATTTATGAGTCTTTTTTCTGTAGAATGAATCGGTTCAGAACATTTTACAGCGGAGAGAAAAATGGACGCAAGCCTAAATATTGCTATTGCAGCAGAATTTGATCTATGTGAAAAAATTGCCGAAGCACTTGAACAAAGTGAGCTAGATATAGGCAAGGTTTCTATCGTAGAAATTTATCCTTTTGAAGAAGAGCAATCGGTGCGTTTTCGCAATAAAGCCGTTGCTCAATTAGCCACTGATGAGATTGAGTGGAATAGCGTTAATTATCTTTTCTTCGCAGGCCAAATTGACCAAGCGCCTTTATTAGCACAGGCTGCAGAAAGTGGCTGTGTGGTGATTGATTTAAAAGGGATTTGCTCTGCATTGTCTGATGTACCCGTCGTAGTTCCTACAATCAATGAAGAAAATCTGACTGAATTAAGACAACGTAACATTGTGAGTTTACCCGATCCGCAAGTGAGTCAATTAGCATTATCTTTACTACCAATCGTTCAACAAACAAATTTAACTCAAGTTTTTGCAACGTCACTTTTGCCCGCTTCTTATACAGATGGTGAAACCGTGAATAAACTTGCGGGTCAAACCGCTCGTTTACTGAATGCTATGCCATTGGAAGAAGGCGAAACCCGTTTTGCCTTTGATGTGTTTCCACAACAAGCAGCTAATTTAAATCTGCAATTACAAAAAATCTTCCCGCAGTTAGACAATGTGATTTTCCATCAAATTCAAGTGCCTGTCTTCTACGGAATGGCGCAAAAAGTGACCGCGCTTTCAGATTATGAATTTGATTTCCAACCGCAACAAAGTGAGTTGATTGAATTACACGATAGCCTGATTACACCAGTAATTAATGGTGAAAACGAAAACGGTGAAGAAAGCGTAAAATTGCATATCAGCCAACAAAGTGCGGTTGAAAATGGCGTTGAATTTTGGACAGTTGCCGATGAGCAACGTTTCAATATCGCCTTATTAGGTGTGAAATTACTTGAGTCGATTTATCACCAAGGTTATTAATTTAAGTTAAGGGAAAGACAATGCAACAATCTTTACTTGAACGCCTTTTTTCCATTAAAGAAAAGGGCAGTACGACCAAAACCGAAATTATTGCAGGTATCACCACCTTCTTTACCATGGTGTACATCGTGTTTGTGAACCCATCCGTATTAGGTGATGCAGGAATGGATAAACAAGTTGTTTTCGTAACCACTTGTTTAATTGCCGCGCTAGGTACCATTGCGATGGGATTATTCAGTAATTTACCTATCGCCCTTGCACCTGCTATGGGACTCAATGCGTTTTTCGCCTATGTAGTCGTTGGCAAGCTCGGTTATTCTTGGGAAGTAGGTATGGGAACTATTTTTTGGGGTTCGATTGGTTTATTTGTTCTCACCTTATTCCAAATCCGTTATTGGTTAATGGCTTCGATTCCGCTTTCATTGCGCGTGGGAATCGGTGCAGGAATCGGCTTCTTTATTGCCTTAATTGGTTTTAAAAATATGGGGTTGGTTGTCGCGAATCCCGCAACCTTAGTGGCATTAGGCAATTTGCATGATCCAAAAATTCTGCTTGGCGTATTAGGTTTCTTTATTATCGTAGTTTTAGCTGCACGTAATATTTTCTCTGGTGTTTTAATTTCTATTGCGGTAGTAACTGGATTAGCGCTTTTAATTGATGACCAAGTTACCTTCCACGGCATTGTTTCGATGCCACCAAGTTTAGGTGCGGTTGTGGGGAAAGTGGATATTGCTGGTGCTTTAGATACGGCTTTGCTCGGCATCATTTTCTCATTCTTATTAGTAAACCTATTTGACTCATCGGGCACGTTATTAGGTGTGACCGATAAAGCAGGTTTCAGCGATGAAAAAGGCCGTTTTCCAAAAATGAAACAAGCCCTTTATGTGGATAGCGTGAGTGCCGTTGTTGGTTCTTATATTGGAACCTCTGCTATCAGTACCTATATCGAAAGTGGCGCAGGGGTTTCAGTCGGTGGTAGAACAGGTTTAACAGCAGTAACAGTTGGTGTTTTATTCTTACTTACTATTTTCTTCTCGCCACTTGCTAGTGTCGTACCGGCTTATGCAACCGCAGGGGCATTAGTCTATGTAGGGATTTTAATGGCATCTAGTCTTATCCGGGTGCATTGGGATGATTTAACCGAAGCAACGCCTGCTTTTATCACCGCTGCGATGATGCCATTTACCTATTCAATAACTGAAGGTATCGCATTTGGTTTTATTAGCTATTGCGTCATGAAGGCCTGTACAGGTAGAATACGCGAGATCAATGCCCCTGTGTGGGTAGTGTCTTTACTGTTTGTAGCCAAGTTCGTTTGGGTTGGCTAATTTCATAAAGGCGTAATTTATTACGCCTTCGTTTTTATAGCATTGCAACAAGGAGTGCGTCATGCAAAATATTCTTTTTATCGTCAATGATTCCACATATAGCGGAGAAAAAACCTTCAACGCTGTTCGTTTCGCCATTAATATGAAAGAAGAGCATAGCAAGGATGTGAATATTAAATTATTCTGCTTTTCTGATGCGATTTTATGCGGTATTGCGGGGCAAAACCCAAATGAAGGTTTCAATATCCAACAACTTATCGATATTTTAGCGGCACAAGGTGCTGAAATTAAATTATGCACCAGCTGCGTAAAAGCACGTGGTTTATTAGATGCTAAATTAATTGACGGCGTGACCCTTGGTACTTTAGATGATGTATCCGAGTGGACATTATGGGCGGATAAAGTTTTAACGTTCTAAAATAATAAGATAAAGAATAAAGTGCGGTGAAATTTCACCGCATTTTTTATGGAAATCCCTCAGCTAAATCCCTACAATAGGGGCACTCTAATGTTTACAGAAAAATAAAAAATGAGCCAAAAATCAACCGCACTTAATGCCATTTCGTTGCCCTTAAATCAAGTCAATTTAATTGAAGCCTCTGCCGGTACTGGGAAAACCTATACCATTGGTTCTATCTATCTTCGTTTACTTTTACAAGCAGGTGAAAATCGTTTTTCTCGACCATTAAATGTGGAAGAAATTTTAGTGGTAACCTTTACTGAAATGGCGACGGAAGATTTAAAACGTAAAATTCGGGAACGTTTAACGGCGGCAATTTCGGTTTTCTCTGAATATTATGAGACAAAAGATAAGGCGATTTTTACTGGGGAACATCAATTTTTAGCGGAATTGTTGCCCTATTTAAAGGATATTCCGACCGCACTTCGTCGCTTAAAGCTAGCCGAACAAAATTTAGATTTAGCCTCCATTTATACCATTCACGGTTTTTGTCGCCGAATGCTGATGCAACATGCTTTCAATTCAGGCGTGCATTTCAATTTAAAACTTCTCAAAGATCAGTCTGATTTACTCAAACAATTTGCAAATGAATTTTGGCGGGAGCATTTTTATTCCCAACCTTTCGAGATTGCTAATTTTATCTCGAAAGAGTTAGGTTCGCCTGATGATGTGCTAAGTATTTTAGAATCGGATTTAAACAAAGATGTATCGGTAACGACGGACAACCAACAAAGCTTGTCGTTGTCAATTGATGAATTTTTACAGAAAAATGTGAGAGAGCGATTAAAAGCTGTTGAAGCTCTAAAAGTTTTTTGGTTAAAAAATGTAGATGAAATTTCCTCCATTATCATGGAGGAAATAACAAAAGATTATCCAAAAGATCAGCTCACATCTCTCAGTCGTAGAAGCTACCAAAAAGAACGTCTCAAAACATGGATTGAACAGATTAATGAATGGGCAAATAACCCACTAGACTATGAAATTAATAAAACATTAAGGGATTATTTTTTACAATCTTCGATTGAGCAAAAATACGAAAAGCCGACAGAAAAAACGAAAAATAAAAAAGCAGCTATACCGTTTTATGCGTCAATTTTTGCAGAACTTGAAGAATTAGTTGAAAAACATCAACCTAGTGATTTATTAAAAAAAATCATTCTCTATCGCTATCGTCAAGGTATTCAAAAGAAACTCCTTGAATACAAAGCGAATCATCCTGAAAAATCCTTTGATGATTTATTACGCTTATTAAAAGAAGCACTATATGGCGAGGGCGGTGAACAGTTAGCGGAATTAATTCGTTTTCAATATCCTTTTGCCATGATTGACGAGTTCCAAGATACGGATGCATTGCAGTATCAAATTTTCTCTAAAATTTATCGTAATGAAACCGCGTCTGGCAATGTTGGCTTTATGATGATCGGGGACCCAAAACAGGCGATTTATCGCTTCCGTGGTGCCGATATTTTTACATATTTAAAAGCAGCAAAAGAAGCCAATGAACGTTTTAACTTAGGCACAAACTATCGTTCTTCTCAGCCTTTAGTGGAAGGGGTAAATCGATTATTTGATTTTAAAAATGCGCCTTTTATTTATGAAAATATTAAATTTTTAAATGTCGGCGCAGCCAAGAAAAATCTTGTTTTTCAGTTGAATAATCAGCCTGAGCCAGTCTTCCGTTTTTACATTAATGATAAAGACGAATCCACCCAGCAAGATTATGCGAAAGCTTGCGCGATATCGATTCAGCAATGGTTAAAAAGTGCGGCTGAAAATCCGGTTGTTTTTCCAAATGAAAGCAAAGCGGAAAATCAAACATTGCGAGCAGAAAATATTGCTGTTTTGGTGCGTGGTTATACCGAAGCCGAATTGGTGAAGAAAGAATTGCAAGCACTCGGTATTGCGTCGGTTTACCTTTCGGATAGAGGAAATGTCTTTGAAAGTAACACAGCAAAAGAACTGGCCTTGATTTTGCAAGCCTGTTTGAGCGTGACGGAACGCCCAATTTTAAATGCGATTGCGACCGCACTTTTCGGCTTAAATGCAGCTGAAATTCACCAAATTCACCAGGATGAAATTCAGTGGCAACGTTGGGCTGAAAAATTTGCAGAGTATCAACAAATTTGGCAACGCCAAGGCGTATTGCCGATGTTGCACCATTTACTTTTAGCTGAAAATATCACAGAAAAGCTCTTATCTCGGCCTGATGGCGAACGAAAACTGACGGATTTATTACATTTAGCTGAAATTTTACAGCAAGCAACCGCATTAAATGAAAGTGAAGCGGCATTATTGCGTTGGTTTGAAAAGCAAATTCAAGATGAATGTCGTCAAGAAGCACAAATTCGTTTAGAAAGCGAACGTCAGTTAGTGAAGATTGTGACTATCCATAAATCCAAAGGGTTGGAATATGATTTAGTTTGGTTGCCATTTTTAGGAAATGCAGCAAAAGACCCAACTAAAAAGAAACTATTTAATTTATATTACGATAAGAAACAAAACAAAACCTTGTGGGATATGCAAGATCAACACTTGGATGAGCTAACCCAAGAAGTTTTTGCGGAAGAATTGCGTTTGCTTTATGTGGCATTAACCCGAGCGAAATATCAAATGGCTTTTGTGTTACCGAAAGCCTTTGATAAAAAATGGAATGCTTTATTGTATGTTTTAACGCAAGGTGAAATTGGTCGAAAACTCGATTTGCCAAATAATTGGGATACCCAACCGTTATTGGAAAAGTTTAAGCAGCTTTTACCCAATGATGTAGCGATTGAATCAACCGATGTGTTACAAGCCAGTGAACCACTTACCTTAAATGTTTCTCAAGAAAATTTAAGTGCGGAAATTTTCCAAGGTGAAATTGAACAAGATTGGCGGGTGACGAGCTTTAGTGGCATTGAACAAACACATCAACGCAAAGCTTATTTGAATGAAAGTGCGGTGAAAAAATCGCTCATTTTTGATGATGCGAAAGATTATGATGCATCGATTTCAATAGAAAATATCCCTGAAAATCTGACCGCACTTTCTCATGATAACGATGAAATGGTTTTAGATTTCCCTCGGGGAACACAAATCGGTACTTTGTTACATCGTTATTTTGAAAAGGTGCCTTTTGCTCAATTGGCAGAGAAAGAAAACATTGAAAAATTATGTCAGGATTTGAATCTTGCGGAAGAGCAGTTTGCAGCAGTCCAACAGTGGTTTGAACAAATACTCAGTACACCAATTTTGCCAAACGATGATTTTACTCTTGCTCAAATTAACGAAAAACAATGCTTAAAAGAGTTGGCATTTTATCTCAATATTTCAAGCCATTTTGATGTCGCTGGTTTTAACCGAGCGTTAGCAACCTTACATCATTTGCCATCAGAACCGTTACAGTTTGATGATATTCAAGGCATGGTGCGAGGCACAATGGACTTAGTTTTCTGTCAGCAAGGTAAATATTATTTGCTTGATTACAAATCAAATTTCTTGGGTGAGGCATTAAAGGATTACGATCAAGCTGCATTGAAAAAAGCCATGTTAGAGCATCATTATGATTGGCAATATTTGTTGTATGTGGTGGCATTACACCGTTATTTAAAAACACGTTTGCCTCACTACGATTACAACCGAGATTTTGGTGGTGTGGTCTATGCCTTTTTACGAGGAATGAATGGTTCGCCACAATCAGGCATCTTTTTTGATAAACCAGATTGGCAATTAATCCAACAATTAGAGGAATTATTTTAATGTTAAGCCTATTAAAATCCTTGCAAGAACAAGGTGTGATTACTCAAGGCGATTATTATTTTGCTCAATTAATTGCGGATAAACAAAAAGATAAAGGCTATGCCGAGCCCGTACAAAATTTAGCGATTTTATTAGCCGCACTTTGCAACTGGAGCTATACACAAGGCAATACTTGTTGTGTGTTAGATCGTTTCTTAGAACGTAATTTATTCGGCTTGGCTTATCGTCATACTGAAACGGATTTTTTGTCGCTGATCAATGAAAAGATTGGTTCGCTTCCTGTATCAAAATGGCAATCAGCCTTAGCGGGGCATATTGCTTTTACACAAGATCCTGAAAATCAGATTGCGCCTCTCGCATTTCAATTTGGGGCGATTTATTTCTATCGAGCTTGGCAAGATGAATTTCGTGTTGCGCAATATATTAAAAACGCGTTGAAAAATGACTGCACTTTATCGGTAGAGCCGCAACAAATTCGAACCTTATTAGATCGTTATTTCCCTCAGCAACAAGCGCAAGTTGATTGGCAAAAAGTCGCAGTTGCAACGGCGGTGAAAAGCCCATTTTCTGTGATTACAGGTGGACCAGGAACAGGGAAAACCACGACAGTCACTCGCTTGTTATGTGTATTACAGGAATTATTTGGTGGCAAGCTTCACATTAAATTGGTTGCGCCAACAGGAAAAGCGGCGGCTCGTTTAACGGAATCCATCGAAAACGCTTTGGCACAAATGCCGATTTCAGATGAGTTACGTGCATCCATTCCTAAAACAGCAGAAACGTTGCATCGCTTACTAGGCGTTCGACCTTTTACCGATAGCGTAAAATATCATGCACATAATCCACTGCAAATTGATGTATTAGTGGTGGATGAAACCTCGATGATTGATTTGCCTATGATGGCGAAACTTGTGCAAGCGTTGAAGCCCGAAACACGTTTGATTTTATTGGGAGACCAGGCTCAATTAGCTTCAGTAGAAGCGGGGGCAGTATTAGGTGAAATTGCACAATTTTTAACGCAAGATTATAGTCCTGCTCAAGCTGATTATATTCATACAACAACAGGCTATACTGTTCCAACTTCGGATGAACATAGTCCGTTGCGTGATGCCATTTGTCATTTAACCTTTAGTCGTCGTTTCCGAGATGACTCGGGCATTAAACAACTTGCTGAGCAAATTCAACAAGGAAAAGGTGAGGGCAGTGTGGAGACTTTTGCGGAATATCCACAAGAGTTGCATTTCCATCATTTTGATGAAGAGCAAGACGTTAAAGAATCTGTTCGACAAGTGGTGAAAAGTGCGGTTGAAAATTACCGTTTTTATTTAACGCAACTTCAAACTTATTTTGCTCAGAAGAAAGATCTCAATGCAAAATTTATAGATGAAAAGGGCAACGAGAAAACTTATGCGGAAGCGATTTTAGACCGTTTTAATTCGGTGAGATTTTTGACCGCACTTCGAGCTTCGGCATTAGGTGTGGAAGAATTAAACCGTGAAATTGCTTTAGCATTACGAGCGGAGAAATTACTTTGGTTCCGTCAAGAAGATGATTGGTATATTGGTAAGCCAATTATGATTACCGAAAACGATTATAATGTTAAACTGTATAACGGCGATATTGGCTTGTGTTTAGCTAAAGGCAAAGTATGGTTTGGCAATCGAGAAGTATCAACCAGTCGTATTCCCTCTCACGAGCCTGCGTTTATGATGACGATTCATAAATCCCAAGGTTCGGAGTTTGAACATACCGTCATGGTGTTACCAACAGAAGCCAACCCAGTGCTTTCACGAGAGCTGGTATTTACCGGTGTCACCCGTGCGAAAAATCAGCTTTCCGTATTTGCCAATGAAAAAATCTGGCAAAGTGCGGTCAGGAATACCGTAAAACGACAAAGTGGATTTGGAAAATTATTACAGGAAAAAGAGGAGTAAAAAATGAAATTATATGTTTACGATCATTGCCCGTTTTGTGTGCGTGCTCGCATGATTTTCGGTTTAAAAAATTTGCCGGTAGAACTTGTAGTGCTCGCGAATGATGATGAAGCAACGCCAATCGGTTTAGTGGGCAAAAAAGTAGTGCCAATTCTTGTCAAAGAGGATGGTACCGCGATGCCGGAAAGTTTGGATATCGTGCATTATGTAGATGAACATTTTGGTGAAAAAATTTTATCTGAACACGTTCGTCCTGAAATTGAAGCATGGTTAAAAGAAGTTGGCAGTTATTATGGTCATCTTACGACTGCACGCTTTACACAAATTGGTTTAGCGGAATTTGAAACCCAAAGTGCAGTCGATTATTTCACTAAAAAGAAAACAGAATTTATTGGGGATTTTGCTGAAAATATTGCGAAGACTGAAACCTATCTTACTCGCTTAAAAGGCGATTTAGAGAAATTAGCTGTATTAATTCAATCTGAAAATACCTTAAACGGAAAACTTTCTCTTGAAGATATTATCGTTTTCCCTGTATTACGAAATCTGACTTGTGTGAAAGGAATCGAATTTCCACCAGCAGTTTTAGCTTATATCACGAATATGGCTAAGTTAAGCAATGTGCCGCTATATTTTGATAAAGCCATTTAATTTCTGTTGAACCATAGGCTTTGAAATACTGAAGTTTTGACTTGGATCATAGGTGCGGTCATTTTTTCAGTATTTTTTATTCATCGATCTATAATCTCTAACGTTTACTTTAATAAGAGCGTAGAGATATGAATCAGGAATACCAACGAGCGGTTACCCGTATTTGTGTGGAAACCGCTTTGTTATTGTTACAGCATGGCGCAGAAAGTGCTGTCGTCGTACAAATGGCTCAGCGATTAGGTGTAGCTTTAGGCATTGAAAGCGTGGAATGTGCTTTGACGGCAAATGCCGTCTTATTGACCACACTTTCTAAGCAACATTGTATTACTACTGTGCGGAAGAATGTCGATAAAGGTATTAATATGCAAATCGTTACGGATGTTCAGCACATTGTGGTTGCCGTAGAGCATCACTTGTATGATTTGTCTATGGCACAAAAGAAATTGGATAAGTTAAAACCACTAAAATATAACCGTTATTTGGTGGTGTTTATGATTGGTTTATCTTGTGCCTCTTTTGCTCACCTTTCTGGCGGAGATATGACAATTTGTGCGATCACCTTTATTGCCTCTGCCATTGCTATGTTTGTTCGACAAGAAATTTCTAAACGTCATTACAATCCACTCATCGTTTTTGCCATTACCGCTTTTGTCGCTTCACTGATTTCCGGTATGAGTTTGAAATATAGTTTAGGCAATGATCCTCATATCGCATTAGCTTCTAGCGTTTTATTACTCGTTCCAGGATTCCCATTGATTAATTCACTTGCGGATATTTTAAAAGGGTATGTCAATATGGGAATAGGACGATGGACCATCGCTACGGTTCTCACTTTTGGTGCTTGTTTAGGCATCGTCTTTGCATTAAATCTTTTAAATATTGTTTCTTGGGTGGGGTAATAGATGTTTTTACTGAATTTACTCGATGATATGCTTTTCGCAGCCATCCCCGCAGTAGGATTTGCTTTAGTATTTAATGTTCCGCCTAAAGCCTTAAAGTATTGTGCTATTTTAGGTGCACTCGGACATGTCACACGAACTTTATTACTACACTTTGGTGTTCCAATTGTTTTTGCCACGTTTTTCGCCACTTGTGTGATTGGTTTTATTGGGGTGCATTTATCTCATCGTTATTTAGCTCATCCGAAAGTCTTTACCGTTGCGGCAATTATTCCAATGATTCCAGGTGTTCATGCTTATAAAGCCATGATTGCTATCGTACAAATTCATCATTATGGCTTTTCCGATAAATTATTTGAGCAAATGATCAGCTCTTTTATCAATACCAGCTTTATTTTAGGTGCGCTTGTTTTGGGCTTAGCCTTACCAGGGCTATTGTTCTATCGACAAAAACCAGTCGTGTAAAATAAAAAAGCCGACATCAGTCGGCTTTCGTATTGAATAAATATTTAATTAAGCATGGCAAGTTTGACAAGCAGCTTGGAACATCCAAACAAGTTTTTCTTGCTCTTTGATGTAGTCGCTCATTTGAGAAGCGGTACCTTCATCATCAGACTCACCCGCTAATTCAAGGATTTCGCGTTGTTGTTCAAGTAATACTTTTAATCCTTCTAATGTGCCTTTTAAGCAAGATTGCGCATCACTTACCCCTAACTCTTCTTTAATACGTGAGTGTTGGAAGTATTGTGAATAACCGTTATGCGGTGTGTAACCTAAAGTTAAGATACGTTCTGCCACTTCATCTACTTTTACTACTAAATCAGTGTAGATTTCTTCAAATTTTGCGTGTAATTCAAAGAAGTTTACCCCTTTAATGTTCCAGTGGTAACCGCGTACGTTGGTATAGAATACTTGATAGGTTGCTAATAATTCATTTAATTTTGCTGCTAATTTTTCAGATGCTTTTTTATCTAAACCGATTGATGTTTTTGACATAGTATTTTCCTCTTTATTGTTGATTAAAATGTTATTCCCTTGCTTGGGAAGTGCGGTCATTATAAGCATCGTTTTTTCTGATGGCTATTTCATATTATCTAGTGATTCAATAGTTAAAATCTATTCATAATAAATTATACATAGTTAAAAAACTTTTGTTTCAAGTTACAAAAAACTCTGTGAAGTAGATCACACATTCAATATTTCCCCTTTGACAGAATGAATCGAAGATGATTATGATTGATACAAATCATTTTATTCTAAGATTTGATTGCTTTACTTCATTTTCGAATGAAATGTTTGGCTAGGTTTAAAAACCAAAAATATGATTTTATTACTCATCAGGAGTTTAGTATGACAAAGCATTTTTCCTTTGAAACTAATGAATCTCGTCGTCATTTTATGAAACTTATGGCTGGCGTGGGGGCAGGTCTTGCATTTAGTGGCACATTAGGCACATTTGCACCAAAAGCCTTTGCTGCAGAAATTAAAGGTAAAACCATTGAAGCGGGGATTGCTTATCCGCTTTCTACCGGTTTTGACCCAATGACATCAAGTGGTGCTTCACCTTATGCAGCAAACTTGCACATTTTTGAAGGTTTGGTGGATTTGCATCCTGCAACTCGTGAACCTTATCTTGCTTTAGCAGGAAAAGAGCCAGAACAAGTTGATGAAACAACATGGCGCATTACTTTACGTGAAGGCGCAACCTTCCATGATGGTGCACCGGTCACCACTGAAGACGTTGTGTATTCTTTCAATCGTATTATGGATCCAGCCAATAAATCTTTATTCGTGATGTTTATTGATTTCGTTGAAAGTGTGAAAGCTGTGGATGATAAAGTGGTGGAATTTAAATTGAAATATCCATTTGCTTTATTTGCTAACCGTTTAACTTGCGTAAAAATTGTACCGAAACACGTGATCGACAAAGTAGGACAATCTGCATTTGATGCACACCCAGTTGGTTCTGGTCCATTCAAATTTGTTTCAGCGGTGAAAGATGACAAAATCGTCTTTGAAGCGTATGAACCTTACAATGGTAAATATCCAGCGCAAGTTGAAAAAATGTCTTGGTTATTACTTTCTGATGCCGCAGCTCGTGTAACTGCACAAGAGTCTAAACGTACTCAAGCAATGGAAAGCGTGCCTTATTTAGACATTAGTCGCTTGAAAAACAAAAAACAACAAGTGCAATCTGTTCAATCTTTCGGCTTGCTATTCTTAATGTTTAACTGTGAAAAAGCACCGTTTAACAATCCAAAAGTACGTCAAGCATTACACTATGGTTTAAACACTGACAAACTTGTTGATATTGTATTTGATGGTAATGCAGAAGCTGCAACATCATACTTACAAACGACTCACCCAGATTATATTAAGGCATCAACTCAATATCCTTATGATCCGGAAAAAGCAGCGGCATTATTAAAAGAAGCAGGTGTAACTGAGCTTAAATTTGAATTGCTCGCAACCGACCATGACTGGGTGAAAGAATCTGCACCATTAATTTTAGAGTCTTGGAACAAGATTCCAGGTGTGAAAGTAACTTTACAACACTTACAATCAGGTGCGTTATACAGCAACAACGTGGATCCAGGTGTGTATGAAGTGGCAATTGCGCCGGGTGACCCATCCGTGTTCGGTAATGACTTAGACTTGCTTTTAAGCTGGTGGTATCGTGGTGATGTATGGCCGAAACGTCGTTTCCGCTGGAGCAACACCCCTGAATTTGCGAAAGTGACAGAATTGCTCAATGCAGCTGTGAGAGCAAAAGATCACGCTGAAGCGAAAAAATCATGGGAAGAAGCGATTAACATTATTGCGGCTGAAGTACCACTTTATCCGATTGTTCACCGTAAACTCCCTTCAGCATGGGATGATAGCAGCCTTGAAGGTTATCAACCATTAGCGACAACCGGTTTATCTTTCCTCGGTGTGGGCCGTAAATAAAAGCACTTTTTAATGTTTGGGCTGTTGAGCAATCAACAGCCTTTTTTCTTTCTTTTTAACACCAAAGTGCGGTCATTTTTTCCCCTGTTTTTCAATCATTTTTGCTCTCTATTTTATTTCAAAAAAATCTTTGTGAAGCCGATCACAGATTTGAACTTTGCCCTAGGTACTTGGATTGACAGGGTATAGAGCGGATATTATGATTTGTATAAATCATTTTGTTTTTTAATTTGATTGTTTCACTTCATTTTTAATTTAATGAATTTCTCAAAATAGAATAGGAGAGGTCAGATGGAAATGATACTTCGATTATTGTTACGCCGATTGATGGCTTTGCCGGTCATGATACTTGGTGTAACAGCACTCGTCTTTGTCGTGCTTCAATTCACGCCGGGTGATCCTGCTACAGTGGCATTAGGCGAAAGTGCTAGTGAAGCGGCAAAACAACTTTACCGCGAATCACATGGCTTAAATGATCCACTCTTTGTTCAATATTTTCGTTTCTTAGGCAACTTACTTGTATTGGATTTTGGTGTGACGATGCCACCAGAATTACCCATCAGTAGCATGCTAGCGAAATCTTTCCCAATCACATTACAACTTACCTTAATTGGCGTGGTGCTTGCGGCAGTAGTGTCTTTCTCATTAGGTGTACTTGCCGCGCTTTATCGTGATAGCTGGGTAGACCAAGTGATTCGTTTAATCTCTGTTGCAGCGGTTGCGACCCCATCATTCTGGTTAGGTATCTTACTTATTCAATGGTTCTCTTTGGAATTAGATTGGTTGCCTTCTGGTGGTTTTGTACCATTCAGCGAAAGCCCAATGGGGTATATCAATTCCATGATTTTGCCATCTCTTGCACTTGCTGTGCCGGTATGTGCGTCATTAATTCGTGTTGTGCGTACAACCATGGTAGAAGAAATGGATAAAGACTATGTGAGAACAGCGATTGGTAACGGGGTGCCTTATGCAACTGTTATTCGTCACAACGTATTACGCAATGCCTTAATTACGCCAGTGACTGTATTAGGTTTACGTGTAGGTTACTTACTTGGTGGTGCGGTAGTTATCGAACAAATCTTTGACTTACCGGGCATGGGTAAATTGATCTTTAACGGCATCGTCAACCATGACTTGCACTTAGTACAAGGTGTGGTACTAACAATCGCCTTTACCTTCGTTTTAGTGAATATTATCGTTGATATTCTCTATGTATTGATTAACCCTAAAATTCGGAGTCTATAATGTTTCGTCAAGGTTTAGCAGATCGATTAGCTGCAAGCGGTGCGAGATTCCGAGCACTTTCCACCGCATCAAAAATTTCATTATTATTCTTAGTTTTCGTTGCTTTAGTGGCGGTGTTTGCCCCTTGGGTAGCAACACATGATCCATTAGAAGTGATCGCACGTATGCGTGCTCCAAGTGCGGAATATTGGTTTGGGACTGATCGACTTGGTCGTGATATTTTCTCTCGTATTGTTTACGGTGCTCAAACGTCCTTATTTATCGGTTTAGGTGCGGTAGCTTGTGCCATTATTTTCGGTAGTGTTTTAGGTGCAACTGCAGCCACATCCGAGAAATGGGGCAATGAAATTATCATGCGCTTAATGGATATTTTAATGGCCTTCCCAGGTATCGCATTAGCGGCAGTGTTATTAGCAACCTTTGGTAATTCTGTACCGGTCATTATCATCACCATTGCCGTGGTTTATACTCCGCAACTTGCTCGTGTGGTGCGTGCGAATGTGGTATCACAATGGGATGAAGACTATGTGCGTGCTGAACGCGTGATTGGTGGTAGCCGTACTTATATTCTTCTCAAACACGTTGTACGCAATACCGCGGCACCGGTTTTAGTCTTCGCAACCGTAATGGTGGCTGATGCCATTGTATTCGAAGCCTCACTTTCTTTCTTGGGGGCAGGTGTACAACCACCACATCCTTCATGGGGTAACATTCTTTCTGAAGGTCGTAACATTGTATTAAACGGTGCATGGTGGGCGACAACCTTTGCAGGTGTGATGATTCTTTTAACCGTATTAGCCTTAAATATCTTAGCGGAAGGTCTTACTGATGCCTTGGTTAACCCGCGCTTAAAAGGCGGTAAAAAACCAGAAGGCAAATCAGATGAACGTCTTTCTACTGACGTACAAGAAGCGCTTTCTGAAGGTCTTGCATTAAAACGTTACTTACTCAAATTACATGAAAAAGAAATCACACGTACGAATCGTATGCAATTAGATCCAAATGCAAAACCAATTTTACAAGTGAAAAACTTATCTATTCGTTTCCCGAATCGTTATGGTGAAATTCCATTGGTCGATAATATCAGCTTCACCGTAAATGAAGGAGAAACCATGGGATTAGTAGGCGAGTCAGGTTGTGGTAAATCTATTACAGCATTCTCTATCATGGGCTTGTTACCAAAAACAGCCAAAATCACAGGGGAAGTACTTTTCACCGACCGTAGCGGTAAACAACACAGCTTGCTTAATTCTCACAATTTAAGTGAATTGCGTGGTTCTGAAATTGCGATGATTTACCAAGACTCTTTAAGTGCGTTAAACCCATCAATGCGTATCAAAGATCAAATGGCACAGCTCATCAAACGTGGCAGCCACCATACCGCAGAAAAATTGTTGGAATGGGTACACCTTGATCCTGAAAAAGTATTGAACCGTTATCCGCATGAACTTTCCGGCGGTCAACGTCAACGTGTGGTAATTGCAATGGCATTAACTCGTGAACCGAAATTATTAATTGCCGATGAACCAACAACCGCATTAGACGTTACTGTTCAAGCTGAAGTAGTGAAATTATTGAATGAATTACGTGAAAAACTTGGGTTTGCGATGGTGTTTGTCAGCCATGATTTAGCATTGGTTGCACAGTTAGCTCACCACATTACCGTAATGTATGCAGGACAAGTGGTCGAAATGGCACCAACATCCTTATTGCTTGCCAATCCAACTCACGAATATACACGTGGCTTATTGGGTTCTGTACTTTCAACTGAAGTCCGTGCAAAACGTTTATATCAAATTCCGGGCAGCGTACCATCGCCTTACGATTTTGCTACAGGTGACCGTTTTGCTAGTCGTTCATTGCGACCAGATGCAAATCCAGAGCAAAAATTGGTATTAACCGCTGTGGAAGGCGAGCCGTCTCACTTGTGGGCTTCTCATCTAGCTAAGCCTGTAACGGAAGCGAAAGGAGCATAATATGAGCAGTAGTATTAAAGTCATTAAAAAACAAAACATCATCGATTTAGAAAATATCGTGGTGCAATTTCCTTCTCGCGACGGTTCATTGTTTGAACGTAAAAAATTCACTGCGGTGAACAATGTGAGTCTTGGTATTAAAGCGGGGGAAACCATTGGTTTAGTAGGTGAGTCTGGCTGCGGGAAATCTACCTTAGCGAACGTGATCATTGGGCTGCTTAAACCAACATCAGGTTTAGTGAAATTCAACGGCTTACAAATGCAATATGGCAGCTCAGAAGCGAGAAAACAATTCGGCCGCCAAGTATCGGTCATTTTCCAAGACCCAGCAACCGCACTGAACCCTCGTATGAAAGTGTTGGATATTTTGCGTGACCCAATGGATATTCACAATGTGTTGCAACCTCATGAACGGGAAAAACGTGTGTATGACTTGCTTTCTCGTGTCGGTTTACCTCGTTCTGCGGCACAAGTTGAGCCAACTCGTTTATCAGGTGGACAAAAACAACGTGTGGCGATTGCACGTGCTTTAGCGCTGAATCCCAAACTGATTGTGGCGGATGAACCGACTTCTGCATTAGACGTATCCGTTCGTGCTCAAGTGTTAAACTTATTGGCGGATTTGAAAAAAGAACTCAATCTTGCCATGGTGTTTATCTCTCACGATATCCAAACTGTACGCCAAGTATCTGACCGTATTGTCGTGATGTACGGCGGTCAAATTTTGGAAACGGGTAGCACTGAAGATATTTTCAACCATCCAACAGTGGATTACACAAGAAAACTACTTGGCGTGGCACCATCGTTGTTATAAAACGAGTGAATAAAACATCTTAATTTATGACTGCACTTTTGAAGTGCGGTTATTTTTTTATGATTTTTTTTGCATAGACTTGAAAACTTAGATAAAAGATTACTTATTTTTACTGACGAATTGTAATTGCGGAGCAATTATGCAAACTAAATTTAATTTATATCCCAAAGAACAATTACCTGAAAACTTTAAGTTTCCTCAGTCTTATATTGATTTATCAAGTAATATGGAAAAGATAAATGAATTGGAATATTTTCCTTGGTGGTTTGAGAGTCATCGAGACAGCATTATTCAACATTCAGCTATTTTAGAAGAAATAACAGGTGTTCCTAATTTACTTTCTTTTGCTAGAAATGGTGATTTAGCAGCTTGCTTTGATCTAGCTGATTGTTCAGGAAATCCTAGAGTATACGTATATGATTTAGGAGCTAATGATCCACCTTATGAAAAAGATTCTTTTGATGAATGGTTGTCTGAAGAAATAAAAGATGTCACGGATGATTAAAATGAATCCTTCTAGTTTGTGAAAGATAATTAATTATTAAGCATATTTGCATTATGTGATCATTTTTGCGGTGAAGTTTCTCCAAATATCGTAGAATGGGCATATAAAAATAAGGAGATTTAACATGCAACAAAAAATTCAACAAGCATTATCAAACTCGCCACTTTCAAATGCAATTCTTTCTGCGTTAGAAGAACAAGAATGGAAAGGTTTTTTACCTGCTGAAAAAGTGCGGTCAATTTGTGATGAATTTAAGCTTACGTCTGTTCAATTAGGTTTGACGCTTTTGCCCGTAGCGGCTTGTTATAGCCATACACCCATTTCAGAATTTCATGTTGGAGCGATTGCGATTGGTGAAAGTGGTGATTTTTACTTTGGTGCAAATCAAGAATTTAAGGGTGGTAGTATGGCTCAAACCATCCATGCTGAACAAAGTGCGATTAGCCATGCATGGTTACGTAATGAGCCTCGCATCACGGATATTGTGGTGAATTACACGCCTTGCGGTCACTGTCGTCAATTTATGAATGAGCTTTATCAAGCGCAAGATTTGAAAATCCATTTGCCACACAGCCAAAATAATCCACTTCCTCAATATTTACCCGATAGCTTTGGCCCAAAAGATTTAGGCGTTGATTTGCTTCTATTAAACAAAGAAGAACAAGGTTTCACATTGACGACAGAAGATGAAGTGGCAAATAAAGCGATTTTAGGGGCAAACCGAGCACATTCACCTTATTCTAAAAGCCCTCACGGTGTAGGCATTTTATTTAAAAATGGGGAAATGATTTGTGGTCGGTATGCAGAAAATGCAGCATTTAACCCAAGCTTACCAGCAATGCAAACGGCGATTAATTTTGCTTATTTAAATCAATTGGATGTATCAAAAATTGAGCGAGTAGTATTTGCAGAGAAACCATTGCGTTTAAGTCACCGCAAGATGGCAGAGCAGTTATTGAAGAGTCTCTGCAAGGTGAAAATGGAATATATTAGCCTGTAAGTGCGGTCAAAAATGAATTTGTTTTGAAATAAAAGAAAAAGGCGAACAGAGATCATTTCTCATGTTCGCCTTTCTTTTTACTGATTTTATGCTAATTCAGCACGTAATTTTTTCGTGACATCAACCATCACTTTTAATGCAGCAATTGTTTCTGGCCAACCGCGTGTTTTCAAACCACAGTCTGGGTTTACCCATAAACGTTCTTTCGGCACCACTTGTAATGCTTTGCGAAGAAGATGTTCAATTTCTTCTGCTGCAGGTACTCGAGGACTATGAATGTCATATACACCTGGGCCAATATCATTCGGGTATTTGAAATCACCAAATGCGGTGAGTAATTCCATGTCAGAACGCGAGGTTTCGATAGTAATGACATCGGCATCTAAGGCTGCAATAGCCGGTAGAATGTCGTTAAATTCGGAATAACACATGTGTGTATGAATTTGAGTATCATCTTGGCAACCCATTGAGCTTAAACGGAAGGCTTCGCCTGCCCATTTTAAATAAGCATCCCAATCTGCACGTTTTAACGGTAAACCTTCACGAATAGCTGGCTCGTCAATTTGAATCACTTTGATGCCTGCCTTTTCTAAATCTAATACTTCATCAGAAAGCGCAACCGCAATTTGTTTGCAGACTGTTTCACGAGAAATATCGTTACGCACGAAAGACCATTGTAAGATCGTGACTGGACCTGTCAGCATGCCTTTCATCACTTTATTGGTAAGGCTTTGAGCATATTGTGACCAACGTACCGTCATTGGTTCTGGGCGAGTAACATCACCGTAAATCACTGGTGGTTTCACGCAACGTGAACCGTAACTTTGTACCCAACCGAATTTGGTGAAAGCAAAACCATCGAGTAGTTCGCCGAAATATTCCACCATGTCGTTACGTTCTGCTTCTCCATGTACCAATACATCTAAGTCTAATTTTTCTTGCTCACGTACAACAAATTCAATTTCTTTTTTCATTGCAGCTTCGTAATCAGCTAAGCTGAGTTCGCCTTTTTTGAAGGCAGCACGAGCGTGACGAATTGCTGTCGTTTGTGGGAAAGAACCAATATTCGTGGTGGGTAGAAGTGGTAAATTTAACCACGCATTTTGTAATTTAATGCGTTCTGCAAATGGCGATTTACGCTGGTCAGCATTTTCCGGTAAGTTTGCTAAACGTTCTGCCACACAAGTGCGGTGAATTTCACGCGAGTTTTTACGTGCATCCGCAGCAGCTTGAGATGCAGCTAATTCAGCTTGAACAGCTTCACGCCCTTGCTCTAGTGCAGTCTTAATAACACGTAGTTCTTGAATTTTTTGTAATGTGAAAGCCAACCATTGATAAAGCTCTGGCTTATTTGCTTGGAGTTGCGTTTCAACTTCTAAATCATAAGGTGTATGGAGAAGAGAGCAGCTTGGCGCAATCCATAAACGATCACCTAATTTCGCTTTTAATGGTTCAACCACATCTAACACTTGATTCAAGTTTGCCCGCCAAATATTACGGCCATCAATGATGCCTACAGATAAGATTTTGTCATAATCCACAAAGGCAGCAAGTTGTTCTGGTGCGCGTACTAAGTCGATATGCAAACCTGCTACAGGTAAGGCTTTTAACAAATCAGCGTGTTCTGCCACAGAACCGAAATAAGTCGCAAGCAATAATTTCGTTTTCACTTGTTCAGCAAAAGTGGCGTAAATCGCTTTATAAGCCGCAATCCATTCTGCCGGTAAATCTAAGGTGAGAGCAGGTTCATCAATTTGAATGTATTCCACACCTTCCGCAGCTAACGTATTTAAGATTTCAACATAAACTGGCAGGAGTTTTGCTAATAAATCAAAGCGATTAAATGCAGCACCTTTTTCTTTACCTAACCAAAGGAAGGTGAGTGGTCCAACGATTGTTGGTTTCACTTGATATCCAAGCGCTTTAGCTTCACGAATTTGTGTCACATAATGTGTTGGATTTGCTTTAAATTGTGTTTCTTTATGGAATTCAGGGACGAGATAATGGTAGTTGGTATCGAACCATTTTGTCATTTCAATCGCAAATTGGGTTTTATTACCAC
>CAUQGU010000027.1:0-21212 GCA_963517645.1 uncultured Haemophilus sp.
CTTTAACTTGTGCGAATTATAGCGATTTTTTATGTAATGGTGGTCGTATCTCTATACGATTTTGGTAATAAATTCTGAATTTAGATCAATTAGCGGTAAATCTGAGCCCGGCCATGCGCGTAATACTTGATGTTGCATTAAGTTCAATGTATCCAGTCCAGGTGTCACATTGGGGGTATATTGCGCTGCAATACGAGCAAGTTGCGTCAATCCAAGGCTACTTTCAATACTCGAGCTGATCACCGCTTTTATGCCTAAGCTATGTGCTTGTGCAATCAGCTTTTGACAATCTTGCAGCGAGCCAATCAATGTTGGTTTAATCACAATGGCGCTTAAGTGCGGTTCTTTTTCAAAAAGAAAATCTGGCTCTCGCACACTTTCATCCCAAGCAATATTAATACCTGTTTGAGCGGCAAACTGGCGGCTTTCTTCACGGGTTTTACAAGGTTCTTCCAAAAATTGAATGCGAGAACGATGTTCTAGTTTTACTTTCTCCGCAAATTTTAATGCTTTTTCCAAGGTCCATTGACGATTCGCATCTAGACGTAATTGCAAATCAGGAATGGCTTCAAGAAACATATCCGTAATCAAACCATCACGATTCGCTTCATACATCCCGACCTTAATTTTAGCCACTTTGTCACCTGGCATTTGATTCAGTTCTGCATATAACTCATCAGGATCGCCATAGCACAACGGTGCAGTATGATAGTTACCTTCCTCATTTAAATAACGTTTCATCTCATCCATCGCTGTGCTAATACCGAAAGCAACAGAAGGATAACAACCATCAAGGGGGACTCTTGGCGCTTCGCAGCTTGCATGACACCAATTCGTCAGCCATTCAATGGCTTGCTCTAGTGCTTGTTCGATGGTTTCTTCACTAAACCCAGGTAAAGGTGCAATCTCTCCCCATCCATCACGGCTGCAAGCAACACGTACAATCAAACCTTCACGGCGTTTTAAAAAACGTCCACGTAAAATCAACTGACTATCGACAGGAATAGAATAACGATAAAGATTAAATGATTTGGTTTCCATCTTATTCTCCTTGATGACAAAAGTGCGGTTAAAAATACATTGATTTTTAAACGCACTTTTTTATGACTAAATTAAGGATTGCGTCTGAATTTGCTGAAATCTGGTGCACGTTTTTCATTAAACGCGTTACGACCTTCTTGACCTTCTTCAGTCATATAGAACAACATGGTTGCGTTACCCGCAAGTTCTTGTAAACCAGATTGGCCATCACAGTCTGCATTCAATGCAGCTTTCAAGCAACGTAATGCGATTGGGCTGTTACGTAACATTTCACGGCACCAACGCACAGTTTCTTTTTCTAAATCAGCGTAAGGAACCACGGTATTCACTAAGCCCATATCTAATGCTTCTTGCGCATTATATTGACGGCATAAGAACCAAATTTCGCGTGCTTTTTTCTGACCCACTAAACGAGCCATATAGCTTGCGCCCCAGCCACCGTCAAATGAACCTACTTTAGGACCAGTTTGACCAAAGATCGCATTGTCTGCTGCAATGGTTAAATCACATAACATATGAAGTACGTGGCCGCCACCAATTGCATAACCTGCTACCATTGCTACCACTGGTTTTGGACAAGTACGAATATCACGTTGGAAATCTAATACATTTAAGTGATGTACACCGCTTTCATCTTTGTAACCGCCGTAGTCACCACGAATTTTTTGGTCGCCACCAGAACAGAATGCTTTTTCGCCTTCACCGGTTAACACAATCACGCCAATTTTTTCATCGAAACGCGCGTTAGAAAATGCATGGATCATTTCTTTGATTGTTTGCGGACGAAATGCATTGCGCACTTCTGGACGATTAATGGTGATTTTTGCAATACCATCAGTCGATTTGTGGAAACGAATATCGGTATAGCCTTCGCTATGATCAACCCACTCAACTGGTGCATATAAAACATCATCTTTTGGATTTTGCATTGTTCTTTCCTTTATAAGTGTAAAAAGTGCGGTCATTATAGCGGAAGTTTTTTAGTTCGGGAAAGAAAATCAATTATTGAAGACTTTACAATTATGTCGTTATTGTTAAAATTCCGCCATTCCAACTTTAGTAAGGAAATTTAAGTGAAAAAAATTATTTTTTTAAGTAGCATCATGTTATTAAATGCTTGTAGTTTATTTGGTTCATCACAATCAACTATTCCTGCTGAATTCGCACAAGCAGACTATCTCCTGTCTGATGCCAATGCAAAAACATGGGCTATCGCAAGTAAACAAGCTGAACAATGTATCTATCCGAATTTAACTCGCATTCAGCAACAACATTTTGCCAAAGAAGATAGCTACATTCATTCTCAATATGTCTTTTTCTATCCGTTAGAAAAAATCATCGGGGAAGACTATGTGAAAATGATTCAAAAAGATGAAAAATCGATGAACTACGCGACCTATCAATTTAAGAAATTCCGTACAGAAGTCGGTGATGTCGAGCCATTAGAACCTAAAGCGTGTCAAATCTTGCGTACTCAGGCAAAAGAAGATTTGGATGTCGTGAAAGGTCAATATGTAAATGGTATGGTGGATGAAACGAAGAATGACGATGGTACATTGAAGAAAACGGGTGATGGCATTGCCACCAATCAGAACAAATTCTTCTTTGATATTATCAAATGGGGTTCAGCTCTTCTTCTCTAATTTTTATTATTTTATATAAATTTATATCTCACTCACGGCGTAAATATTTTTACGCCGTTTTTATATCTGAGAAAACGATTACGATCAAAAAAAGCTTAAATTTTCAGTAAAAAAGCAAAATAGTCATTTAAATTAAGGTCATTTTCAGCTAGTCTAACAAGAATTAGTTTTTACAAGGAGAAAACATCATGACAACGCTTTTTGATATTGCACAAAACTGGTTAAACCAAGATCCTGATGCAGAAACTCATGCAGAATTAACCGCACTTTTAACCGCGGCGAAAAATGGTGATGAAAGAGCACAATCTGAATTACAAGCTCGCTTTAGTGGCCGTTTACAATTTGGTACTGCTGGGCTTCGTGGACCATTACAAGCAGGCCCTATGGGGATGAACCGTGTTTTAGTAGCACAAGCAGCAGGTGGTTTAGCGGATTATTTAAAAGATTACGACAAACAACCTTCTATCGTGATTGGTTACGACGGTCGTAAAAACTCTGATGTTTTCGCACGTGATACGGCTGAAATCATGGCGGGTGCAGGCGTGAAAGCTTACTTACTTCCACGTAAATTACCCACTCCAGTATTAGCTTACGCAATCCAATATTTTGATACCACAGCGGGTGTTATGGTGACAGCAAGTCACAACCCACCAGAAGATAACGGTTATAAAGTTTACTTAGGTAAAGCGAACGGCGGTGGCCAAATCGTTTCTCCTGCTGACAAAGATATTGCCGCATTAATCGATAAAGTAGCAGCAGGCAATGTAAAAGATTTACCACGTAGCCAAGATTATGTGGTGTTAGATGATGAAGTAGTTAATGCTTATATCGAAAAAACCGCTTCTCTTGCTAAAGAGCCTAAATCAGATATTAACTACGTTTATACCGCAATGCACGGTGTAGGCTATGAAGTATTAAGCAAAACCTTAACAAAAGCAGGCCTTCCACAACCTCATATCGTGGCAGAACAAGTATGGCCAGATGGCACATTCCCAACGGTAAACTTCCCTAACCCGGAAGAAAAAGGTGCATTAGATTTAGCGATTAAAGTAGCAAAAGAACACAATGCAGAATTTATTATTGCCAATGACCCAGATGCAGATCGCTTGGCGGTAGCTGTTCCAGATGCACAAGGTAACTGGAAACCTTTACACGGTAACGTAGTAGGTTGTTTCTTAGGTTGGTATTTAGCAAAACAATATCATGCAAAAGGTGAGAAAGGCGTATTAGCGTGTTCTTTAGTATCTTCTCCAGCGCTTGCTGAAATTGCGAAAAAATACGGTTTCCAATCAGAAGAAACCTTAACCGGTTTCAAATACATCGGTAAAGTTCAAGGCTTATTATTCGGTTTCGAAGAAGCGCTTGGTTACTTAGTTGACCCTGATAAAGTACGCGATAAAGATGGTATTTCAGCGGCGATCGTATTCTTAGATTTAGTGCGTCACTTAAAAGCACAAGGTAAAACCTTAGCGGATTACGCCAATGACTTCACACAAGAATTCGGTGCTTATGTAAGTGGTCAAATTTCTATCCGTGTAAGCGATTTATCTGAAATTGGTAAATTAATGGCCGCACTTCGTAATACACCTCCAGCAGAAGTAGGTGGTGTTAAAGTGGCACAATTCATCGACCACACTAAAACTGACCGCCAAAGCGACATCCTTGTATTCGTATTAGAAAACGGTAGTCGTTTAATCGTTCGTCCATCTGGTACAGAACCGAAAATCAAGTTCTATCTTGATGCTCGCGGTAAAGATCCAAAAGACGCGGATCACGTTTTAGCACAATTTGATGAAGGCGTTCGTCAAATCCTTCGTCAAGATGCTTACGGCAAACAAGATTGCTAATTGAGCAAACTATTAAATAATAAAAAACGCTAGGTTTGATGCCTAGCGTTTTATTTTTGCTTATTTCAATGCAAATTGTAACTTGCCCTGATGTTTTTCCAATAAAGCCTCTGCTTGAGCACGATCTAATCCACTCAGAATCATCATAATCGCTAATTTCGCATTTTGATCAGCCTGCTTTAATGTCTCTTCTGCGAGAGCCTTATCGCAATCCGTGGCTTGCATGACGATACGAATGGCACGAGCTTTCAGTTTTTCATTACTTGCCTGTACATCCACCATTAAGTTTTGATAGCATTTACCCATTAAGATCATAGAAGCCGTAGTGAGCATATTCAGTACTAATTTTTGTGCCGTACCTGATTTTAAACGGCTCGAACCAGTCAGTACTTCTGGCCCCACTACCGTATCAATGGCAATATCCACAATATTCGCCATCGCTGAATTCGGATTACTTGCAATCGAAACGGTCACTGAACCCAAACTTTTCGCATATTCCAATGCGCCAATCACATAAGGCGTTCTGCCGCTAGCGGCAATGCCAACCAATACATCTTTTGAGGAGAATTGAATGGTTTGTAAGTCTACCACGGCTTGTGCTTTACTGTCTTCCGCCCCTTCGATTGGATGACGTAATGCCCGCTCACCACCTGCAATAATACCTTTCACCATTTCAGGTGATACACCAAAAGTTGGCGGGCATTCAGAGGCATCTAATACCCCTAATCGACCACTGGTTCCGGCGCCAATATAGACTAATCGACCACCTTGTTGAAATGCAGCAACAATACATTCGACCGCTTGGGCAATTTGAGGTAAGCATTTTTCAATTGCCAAAGGCACTTGTTTATCTTCCTTATTCATTAACTGCACAATTTCCAATGCAGACAAGCTATCCACATGCATGGAATTGGGATTCCGTTGTTCAGTAATTAAAGTTGAAAGGGTTTGTAATAAATTCTCTGCCATGGTTTATTCCTTTGGAAAAATCGCTCCTAAACTGACCGCACTTGTGGCACCCGTCACACTCGGCAAATTAGCGGGTAAATTATGCATACGACGATAAGCCAACCAAGCAAAAGCCGCAGCCTCCACATAATCGATATCAAGTTTTAATTCAGTCGTCAGTTGAATACGCCAATTTGGTAATGTTTGTTTTAAACCATTCATGATCGCCTGATTTTTAGCGCCACCGCCACAAACAAGTAATCGGCATGGTAATGTTGTCTGAATATTATTAAGGGCTAAAACGATACTTTGCACGGTAAATTCAGCCAAGGTGGCTTGCACATCTTGTGGTAAAAGTGCGGTCGTTTTACCTGCTATTTTTTGAATTTTATTCTCTAGCCAAGCCAAATTAAATAATTCACGCCCTGTGCTTTTCGGTGGTGGAAGCTGGAAAAAATCTTCATCTAATAATGCCGCTAACAAATCTGGATTCATTTGACCTGAAACCGCCCATTCACCATTTTTGTCGTAGGCTTTACCTTGATGCTTTTCGATCCATTGGTCGAGCAAGGTATTACCGGTTCCTGTATCAAAGCCAATGACAGGCTGTTCGGGTATCAATAAGGATACATTACTAATACCGCCAATATTAAGCACCACCGTTGCCCAGTTAGGATCAAAAAATACCGCTTGATGAAAAGCGGGTACTAAAGGCGCCCCTTGTCCACCAAACGCCATATCTTTACGTCGCAAATCACCGACAACCGTAATACCAGTTTTAGCGGCTAATAAATTCATATCACCGATTTGCATGGTAAACGGAAATTGACCCTTTGGGGAATGCCACACCGTTTGGCCATGGCAGCCAATGGCTTCGACCTGCTCAGGTTTTAACTGATGTTTACGTAAAAAGGCATTTACGCAATCCGCATAGAGCAAACCAAATTGATGATCAAGCTCACCCAATGCTTGTAACGTGGTTTCGCCAGATTGAATAAGTGCGGTCACTTTTTCACGTAAATTTGCCGGCATCGGCGTAAAATCGGCCGCAATTAATTTGGTTTGATTCGAATGGATGTCAGTAAGAGCAATGTCTACACCATCAAGACTGGTGCCGGACATAATGCCAAGATAATAAGTCATAGTATTTAATTCGTGAGTTTTTCAGAATTATAGCGGATTTTAAAAAAATAAAAAAAGAGAGAACATTGTGGTTCTCTCTTTTCTTCTTATAAGCTTATAAGCCATCAATGACTAAATCGTTTTTTAACTATTGATGGAATAAGGTAACGGTTCAATTTTCAGAACGGTTCCATCTTCAGGTAAACGGAAACTTATCCCTTCTTCTAAATCGTTGTTCATCACCACTTGTAACCATAAAACGCCGTCAAAATTGACCGCACTTACGATCGTACCCGTTTTACGCCAAGCTGTTTCTAACTGCATTTCAATTTCGCTGCCGATTTTCGGTGTAACCGTTGTTTCACCCGAAAGCACATACATCGCTCGTTTATTGGCGCCACGATATTTGGCTCGCGCGACAGTTTCTTGCCCGATATAACAGCCTTTAGTAAAAGAAATTGCTTGTTCGATAGCTTGTAGATTTAATGCCTGCGGGATAAATTCATTTTGCGTTTCCGCACTCAAGCTTGGTAAGCCCGCTTGAATATCCGCAAAAAGCCATTGTTTTTCATCGCCATTGAAGGTGACATCTAACGGTGTCGGATTGATCAAAATTGCACGATTTTCATCAAAATCTAATTCAATCTGCGCGTGAATTCGACCGCACTTTTCACCAATTAAGCCGACAATTTTCCAATCCAATACTTGAAATGTCACTTTTGAAAACACGGCATATTTTTTTAAATGATCGAGTGGCGCAAATAAATTTTTCGGCATTAAAATCAAAAACTGCTCTGCAGAAAGCTTAATTAAGCGGAACAACGAGTTCATTTTGCCTTTAGGATCACAATGCGCTGTAAGCGTTGAAGCGCCTGCCACCAAATGCACCACATCACAAGTTAATTGGCCTTGCAGATATTTCTCCGCATCCACGCCCGCCACTTCCACCAAATCATATTGGTTTAATGAAATAAATGTTGCCATGATTTTTCCTATTCAAGGTTTTGAATTTGCTCACGCATTTGTTCGATTAATACTTTTAATTCCACGGCAGAAGCGGTGATATCGGCATTAATGGATTTTGATGCCAACGTGTTAGATTCACGATTAAGCTCTTGCATCATAAAGTCCAGTTTACGACCTACTGCCCCACCTTTTTTCAGGATATTATTGGTTTCTTTCACGTGCATTTGCAGACGATCTAATTCTTCCGCCACGTCCACACGTTGCGCCAGTAAAATCATTTCTTGTTCAACACGTTGTGGATCAAGTTGAATCTTCGCTTCTTCAAAACGTTGCAATAAACGCTCACGCTGCCATTGTAAAACCGACGGCATTTGTGACCGCACTTTTTCGGCTTCTACCGTAATACCATCTAAACGTTGTTGAATAATGGCTTGCAATTTTTCGCCTTCACGTCCACGCATAGCAATAAATTCCACCAACAACTCATCAAAAGCTGTCAACAAATCTTGACTAATCGCATCTAAATCTTGCTCAGTCGCTTCCACCACGCCGGGATAACGCAATACATCCGTTAAATTGATTTCGCCCTCACCTGCTTGCGCCTTAATCCATTGTAAAGATTGAATAACTTGATTCGCCAACTCTTTATTTAAATTGAGTTCAGCCGCTGCTTGTTTTTTGCTATCAATACGCAATGAACATTCAATTTTACCGCGAGTGAGATTTTGACGAAGTTTCTCACGCAAAGCATTTTCCAAGCCTCTAAATTGCTCTGGCAAGCGGAAAAAGTTTTCCAAATAACGTTGGTTAACCGAACGAATTTCCCAAACTGCATCGCCCCAATCTTTCTTGATTTCAAGGCGTGCAAAGGCTGTCATACTATAAATCATAAGCGCTCTCCTACTATTGTCTCTCGTCTTAATTGATTTGCCGGTTATTTTATCGGGAAAGTGCGGTCATTTCTACCGTACATTTTGTAGAAGAAATTTGTTTTCTCCACTTTACACACTGTAAAGATTAAAATACAATCATCGTAAATTAATTATTACAATCAAAGGAAAGTAAAATGAACAAGACTGTGGGAAGTACCTTGCTTGTGGCAGGAACCATGATTGGTGCGGGGATGTTGGCAATGCCGCTCACCTCAGCAGGGATTGGCTTAACGGCGACGGTTTTCTTATTAATTGGCTTGTGGGCGGTACTCACATTCACCGCATTGTTATTCGTGGAACTGTATCAAACTGCTGACAGTGATGCAGGGATCGGTACACTTGCTGCACAATATTTTGGTAAAGCAGGGCGAATTATTTCCACTGCTGTTTTAATTGTCTTCTTATATGCCTTAATTGCCGCTTACGTAAGTGGTGGTGGTTCCTTATTAATGGATTTACTCCCAGCCATGGGCGATAAAGACACCATGAATAAGATCGCGGTGCTTGTATTCACCATTTTCTTTGGCAGTTTTATTGTCATCGGTACCCATAGCGTAGATAAAATCAATCGCGTTTTATTCTTTGTGATGATTGCCACTTTTATTTTAGTACTCGCATTAATGTTACCAAACATTAAATTTGATAACTTAATGGCGATACCAATTGATAATGCCTTAATTATTTCTGCAAGCCCTGTATTTTTCACGGCATTTGGTTTCCACGGTTCCATTCCTAGCTTAAATAAATACTTAGACGGTAACGTAAAATCCTTACGCATTGCGATTTTAGTGGGTTCCGGCATTACATTATTTGCTTACTTTTTATGGCAGCTTTCTACGCACGGCTTACTCAGCCAAAATGAGTTTTTACAAATTTTACGTGAAGACGCCACATTAAATGGCTTAGTGAAAGCAACCTTAGAAATCACCCAAAGCCCAATTATTGCAAATGCGGTAAAAATCTTCTCCACTTTGGCGTTGGTAACCTCATTCTTAGGCGTGGCATTAGGCTTATTAGAATGTATTGAAGACTTGCTCAAGCAATCTTTTAATATTCATGCAGGACGCATTTCATTAGGTTTAATGACCTTTATTCCCCCGGTGCTTTTCTCCCTTTTCTATCCGGAAGGTTTTATTCTCGCTCTGGGTTATGCAGGTCAAATGTTCGCGTTCTACGCAGTGGTTTTACCGGTAGCATTAGTTTGGAAAGCACGCTCAATTCATCCAAACTTGCCATACCGAGTATGGGGCGGTAAAGCATTGTTAGTACTTGTATTGGTGCTTGGGGTGATTATTACTTCAATTCCTTTTGCCATCCGAGCGGGTTATTTACCTTTTGTTGTCGGTTAAAATGAGCGAAAAAAAGACCGCACTTTTAAGGTGCGGTCTTTTTTTATTTGTTTTCATATGAATGTGCCACTAACTGACCATTCAAGTATTCGCCAATATACACTTGCTCAATCGTTATGTTCTGTTTTTCTAACTCAGCTTTAACCCATTCTTCATCACGATCAATAATGTCTAAAACATCATCATCTAATTGTCCATCAACAATTAATGGATAACGTAAGTTATCATCGCCGTATTGAATAATCGAGAGTTGCCCATTTTGTTCGAATACCGCACGTTTAACCGTTTTGATTTCATAAATACCGGCAGCACGTAACTTAAACATGAGGTCATTAGCAGTAATACTGTTTTTCATACATTCAGCAGTTTTTACCTTGCCGTTTGAAATCACCCAAACAGGTTTACCATCAATCAAAGATTTAACTAATTTGTTATGATTTTTGATAAAACGGAGGGTAAAAACCAATAATGTCCAAAGCACGAGCACGAGAGAGAACTGGAATACCCCAATACTATCGCTATAAATCACACCACCAATAATGCCACCTAGCACATAGTTTTGTACCTGATCCATCGCGGAAGTCGGTGCAAGGTTACCTTTTCCCATTAAGTTCATTTGGAGTACCAGTCCAATAATACCCATGGCCAATTTCAAGCCTAATAATGTGTAGCCATCCATTATTTATCCTCCTTATCAATCACAGTAACATTAGGGTTTACTAAGTTAATTGGGGATAAGGTATACGCTGAAAAATCATTATTAAAATGGACTTCGAAATACTGATCCCGAATATTTAAAATCATGCCGTTCATTAATGTACGGCTATTGGTACGAATATCTTCTTTCTGTAAATTTTGACTATCTTTCACCGAATTTAAAAATGTCACCACGCTAGAGATATCAGCTGCATAGACTTCATTTTGCTCATATTGCTTATATTGCACACCGAGCAAGAAAATAATTAATAAAAGAAAGATAATACTGAGATCGCGATATTTGGTTTGTAACCGATGACGTAAATATAAGCTTGTCACCACAAGCAATGCACCTAACGAGACAAAAATGGCGATATATTTAAAATAACCTTCAAAAGACATCGCATTTTCTAAAAAAGCAAAAGAGAAAAAAGACATTTGTCATTCCTAATTTTAAAGAGAAAAACAGGTTGCTACTGTAGCACAACGAAAACTGACTAGCTATCTTTATCACAGAAATTAAATTCGTTTTTCCGAAAAATCCCTTTTATAATGACCGCACTTTTGAAACAAAAAGAGAAAAATATGAAAGCAATTCAGCCCGAAGATCAGGGATATTGGCTGTTCACCAAAGGATCGATGATTTATTGGCAGGAAAATGATCTGCCTTTCGGATCAGCAAAGGAACTCGGCCTCACAACACAAAAAGCAATGTTGCTCGGGAAATGGAAATCACAACCTTTATGGCTTGTGGCAGAAAATGATCAAGATGAACGAGAATACCTTTCCTTACGGAGTTTGTTGTCCTTACCGACTGAAGATTTTCATTTATTAAGCCGAGGCGTGGAAATCAATCATTTTTTGAAAACTCACCAATTCTGCGGAAAGTGCGGTCAAAAAGTGGAACAAACTCACGATGAGCTTGCGGTTCAATGTACAAGTTGCGGCTATCGTACTTATCCGGTTATTTGCCCTTCCATTATTGTCGCCGTTCGCCGTGGTACAGAGATTTTATTAGCCAACCATAAACGCCATTACACGCCTGGCAAAGCGGGGATGTACACCACCCTAGCTGGTTTTGTGGAAGTGGGTGAAACCTTTGAAGATGCCGTTCGCCGTGAAGTCTTTGAAGAAACCGGTATTCGTGTGAAGAATATTCGCTATTTCGGTAGTCAACCTTGGGCGTTCCCGAATTCACAAATGGTGGGCTTTTTAGCTGATTACGACAGCGGAGAAATTCAACTGCAAGAAACAGAACTGCATGATGCACAATGGTTTTCTAGCACTGCCCCCTTGCCAGAATTACCGCCAACAGGTACTATCGCACTCAAATTAATTAATGCTACGCTTGAGCTTTGCAAAGCGGAATAAAATAAATAAAGGAAAGCCCATGTCTGAATTAAAAAATGATCGTTATTTAAAAGCCTTATTACGCGAACCAGTGGATATGACCCCCGTATGGATGATGCGCCAAGCGGGGCGCTATTTGCCTGAATATAAAGCAACGCGTGCAGAAGCGGGCGATTTTATGTCTCTTTGCCGTAATGCGGATTTAGCTTGCGAAGTCACCTTACAGCCACTTCGTCGCTATGCTTTAGACGCTGCCATTTTGTTCTCAGATATTTTAACTATTCCTGATGCAATGGGCTTAGGCTTAAGTTTTGGTGCTGGTGAAGGCCCGAAATTTGCTCATCCAATTAAAAATAAAAGTGCGGTCGAAAATTTACCGATTCCTGACCCTGAAGGCGAACTTCAATATGTGATGAATGCGGTGCGCACAATTCGTCGCGAACTAAAAGGCGAAGTGCCACTGATTGGTTTCTCTGGTAGCCCGTGGACACTGGCAACGTATATGGTTGAAGGTGGTAGCAGCAAAACCTTCAATAAAATCAAAAAAATGATGTATACCGAACCGCAAACTTTGCATCTTTTATTAGATAAAGTAGCGGATTCCGTGATTTTATACTTAAACGCTCAAATCAAAGCAGGTGCACAAGCCGTCATGGTATTTGATACTTGGGGCGGTGTGTTAGGTCATCGTGAATATTTAGACTTCTCTCTGCAATATATGCATAAAATCGTTGATGGTTTAATTCGTGAACACGATGGTCGTAAAGTACCGGTAACCTTATTTACTAAAGGCGGCGGGTTATGGTTAGAAGCCATGGCTAATACAGGCTGTGATGCGCTAGGATTAGACTGGACAGTTAATTTGGCTGATGCGAAATCGCGTGTGGGTCATAAAGTGGCGCTACAAGGCAATATGGATCCAAGTGTGTTATATGCACCTGCAGAGCGTATTGAGCAAGAAGTGCGGTCAATTTTAGCTGATTTTGGTCAAGGCAGCGGACATGTATTTAACTTAGGCCATGGAATCCACCAAGATGTGCCTGAAAGTGCACCAAAAATCTTCGTAGATGCCATTCATGAATTCTCAAAAGCCTATCATAAATAAGCGAGAAAAAAATGCGAAATCCAATTCACAAGCGCCTGGAAAATGTTGAAAGTTGGCAACATCTGACCTTTATGGCTTGCTTATGCGAACGCATGGCACCAAACTTTGCCCTATTTTGTCAGATGACCGAACAGGAGCAAGCAGAAAAGACCTATCACAACATTTTAAATTTAGTGTGGGAATTTCTAACCGTTAAAGGGGCGAAAATCAATTTCGAAAACCAACTAGAGAAGCTTGAAGAAATTATTCCTGATGTGAATAATTATGACTTCTTTGGTGTGGTGCCAGCCCTTGATGCTTGTGAAGCGCTAGGTGAATTGTTGCATGCTATTATCGCTGGCGAAACACTTGAAAAAGCGATTCAAATTAGCCAAATTTCGTTAGGTACGGTTTGTTCTTTGTTAGAAACTCAAGAAAATCGTGATCTTTCTGAGACCGAGCTAAAAGCTCGCGAAGAAATTGAAGAGGAGCTAGACCTTCAATGGCAAATCTATCGCTTACTCAAAGACTGTGAAAAACGCGATATAGACTTGATTTTATCCCTCCGAAACGAGATTAAACAGGAGGGAATCTCCAACATTGGTATAAAAATTGAGCAATAACGTGAGATTTGTCACAATTTTTGCAAATCGGGCTTTTATTTCCTAGAAAGTTAGATTATCCTTTCCCAAGCCATAGTTGGTTACAGGCCTCTAACTTAACAGAGTCAAATTTTAATTTAACAAAAGGTACAAATTTATGAACAAAACAGATTTAATCGATGCAATTGCAAGTGCTGCTGAATTAAATAAAAAACAAGCTAAAGCTGCATTAGAAGCTACTTTAGCTGCTATCACTGGTAGCCTTAAAAAAGGTGAACCTGTTCAATTAATCGGTTTCGGTACATTCAAAGTAAACAAACGTGCAGCACGTACTGGACGTAACCCACAAACTGGTGCAGAAATCAAAATCGCGGCATCTAAAGTTCCTGCATTCGTATCTGGTAAAGCATTAAAAGACGCAATCAAATAATTTGTCTTAAAACGGACTTTAATTGAACCCTGCTTTGTCAGGGTTTTTTGTTGCCTAAATTTTAGCTTTACAATCATTATTTTGCCGATATAATTCCGAACCGAAACTTATTACGGGATATAAATAATGAAACGAAACATTCAACACCGAAATACCCAACAACGCAGACATGCCATCATGCAACTTCTGCAGGAACAAGGTGAAGTCAGTGTAGAACAGCTAGTACAGTTATTTGACACCTCTGAAGTGACGATTCGAAAAGATCTCACTGCATTAGAAAGTAATGGTTTCCTTCTTCGTAAATATGGTGGTGCCATTTTAATGCCACAAGAAATCATCGAAGAAGAACAAGATGATGAACTTTCGCAACGAAAGCTAGTCTTAGCAAAGGCTGCCGCAGAACGTATTCGTGATCACAATCGCATTATTGTGGATAGTGGCAGCACAACCGCCGCCTTGATTAAACAACTTAATCGCAAGCAAGGCTTGGTTGTGATGACGAATTCGCTTTCGGTGGCCACCGCATTACGTTCACTCGAAAATGAACCGACGCTCTTAATGACGGGAGGCACTTGGGACACACGTTCCGAATCCTTCCAAGGCAATATTGCCGAGCAAGTTCTACGTTCTTATGATTTTGACCAATTATTTATTGGTGCCGATGGCATTGATTTAGAACGTGGTACAACGACATTTAATGAATTGGTTCGCTTAAGCCAAGTGATGGCTGAAGTGTCTCGTGAAGTGATTGTGATGGTGGAATCACAAAAAATTGGCAGAAAAATGCCAAATGTGGAATTAACCTGGCAGCAAATTGATGTGCTGATTACCGATAACAAATTATCTCAGGCTGACAAAGACGCCATAATGGCGCAAGGCGTAGAAGTAATTTGTGTAGACGTAGCATAAAGTGCGGTCAGAAAAACAAGACTTTTAATTTTAGTAAATAAGGAAAAACTATGTGTGGTATTGTTGGTGCGGTAGCACAACGTGATGTAGCAGAAATTTTAATTAATGGTTTACACCGCTTAGAGTATCGTGGTTATGACTCTGCAGGTGTTGCTGTCGTGGATCCAAACCATGAATTACACCGAGTGCGCTGCTTAGGTAAAGTAAAAGCCCTTGATGAAGCCGTTGCAATAAAACCATTAATCGGTGGTACAGGGATTGCTCACACACGTTGGGCAACTCATGGTGAACCTTCTGAAGCCAATGCTCACCCACATACTTCGGGTAACTTTGCTGTCGTACATAATGGCATCATCGAAAATCACGAAGAATTACGTGAATTGCTTAAATCTCGTGGTTATGTGTTCAATTCTCAAACTGATACCGAAGTAATTGCTCACCTTGTTGAATGGGAAATGCGTACAGCCTCTACTCTGCTTGAAGCCGTACAAAAAACCGTGAAACAACTTACCGGTGCATACGGTATGGTGGTATTAGATCGCGAACATCCAGAACATTTAGTGGCTGCACGTTCAGGCAGCCCATTAGTAATTGGTTTAGGGATTGGTGAAAATTTCCTGGCATCGGACCAACTCGCGTTATTAAGCGTGACTCGTCGTTTCATCTACTTAGAAGAAGGCGACATTGCAGAAATTACACGTCGTACTGTAGATATTTACGATGCAAATGGTCAAAAAGTAGAACGTGAAGTACACGAATCTAACCTTGAAAATGATGCGGCAGAAAAAGGCAAATTCCGCCATTTCATGCAAAAAGAAATCTATGAGCAACCAAATGCATTAATCAACACCATGGAAGGTCGTATCCTTCACAATAACGTGATTGTGGACGCTATCGGTAATGGCGCATCAGAAATCTTAGAAAAAGTTGAACACATTCAAATTGTGGCTTGTGGTACCTCTTATAATGCAGGGATGACCGCTCGTTACTGGTTTGAAGCACTTGCTGGCGTGAGCTGTGATGTCGAAATCGCGTCTGAATTCCGTTACCGCAAATTTGTCACACGTCCAAATAGCTTGTTAGTGACCATCTCTCAATCAGGTGAAACGGCGGATACCCTTGCCGCACTTCGCTTAGCAAAAGAAAAAGGTTACATGGCTGCCTTAACAATCTGTAACGTATCAAGTTCATCTTTAGTACGTGAATCGGATCTTGCATTCATGACTCGTGCAGGCGTAGAAGTCGGTGTGGCATCAACCAAAGCATTTACCACTCAGTTGGCAGCATTATTAATGTTGGTGACCGCGATTGGTAAAGTAAAAGGTAATATCTCAGACGAACAAGAAGTAGAAATTGTAAAAGCGTTACAATCACTTCCGGCTGAAATTGAAAAAGCGCTTGCCTTTGATAAAGACATCGAAGCATTAGCAGAGGACTTCGCTGAGAAAAACCATGCACTTTTCTTAGGTCGTGGTGAGTTCTACCCTATCGCGGTGGAAGCTTCATTGAAGTTAAAAGAAATTTCTTATATCCACGCTGAAGCTTATGCAGCAGGTGAATTAAAACACGGTCCACTCGCCTTAATCGATGCAGATATGCCGGTTATCGTGGTCGCACCAAACAATGAATTACTTGAAAAAGTGAAATCAAACATTGAAGAGGTACGTGCTCGTGGTGGTCAGCTTTATGTGTTCGCTGATAAAGAAGCAGGCTTCACACCAAGCGAAGGTATGAAAATTATCACCATGCCAAAAGTGAATGATATTATTGCACCAATTTTCTACACCGTTCCGATGCAATTATTGTCATACCATGTGGCATTAATTAAAGGAACCGACGTAGACCAACCTCGTAACTTAGCTAAATCGGTAACCGTAGAATAAAGTGTAGCTGAAAATCAGCACGTTTTAATACAAAAAAGCACAGGTTTAATCCTGTGCTTTTTGTTTAAATAAACCGATAACCGTTTTCTGTTACTTCCAGAATTGAGGCATAATCCTTTCGCCAATCGCCTAACACAATTCGCGTGTACCCTTTTTCCTGATGAATGGCTTCTCGATGTGTATGACCGTGAATTAATCGTTCCACGCCAAATGCCTTCACCATTTGTGCCGTAAACGCTAAATTCACATCCATGATATCCAGTGACTTATATTGCTTATCTTGTTTACTCTTCGCGCGAATTTTCTCTGCAATTTTTAACCGCACTTTTAATGGCAAGCATAAAAACAATCTTTGTCGCCATTTTTGATGCACCTTTCGGCGAAATTGTTGATATTTCACATCATCAATACATAAGGTATCACCATGACAAATTAAAGTTTTCACACCATAAAGATCAACACAATGATAGTCAGGCAATAACGTTAAACCACAATCTTGTGCAAATTTTTTCCCTACCAGAAAATCTCGATTACCATGAATGAAATAACAAGCAATGCCCTTTTCTGTCAGTTTTTTTATCAACTGTTTTACTTGTGAGATTAAAGGTGACGTTTCATCGTCACCAATCCAAAAATCAAAAAGATCCCCCAAAATATAAACCGCTTGTGCTTCTTGTGCTTTGTTTTGCATAAAATCGTTAAAAAGTGCGGTTAATTCTGGATGGGTTTCGCTTAAATGAAGATCTGCAATAAAATAAATGGGTTTCATAACTATTCCGTCATTTTTTTCATTAGATTAGCACACATTTTTGTGTAATTTGCTATACTTTCCAAAAATTTTAATTAGGTATTTTCTATGTTAAAAATCGCCAGAATTCTCATCGTTGCACTTTGTTGTATTTTAATTTGTGTGCTTGGTACGATCTATTCCTTTATTTGTTTCAGAAACCCAAGCAATGTGGGCATTATGGCTCGCTGGTTTGGACGTTTATTCCCTTTATTTGGCTTAAATGTAGAACACCGCTTTCCACAAAATAAAGAGAATATGCCGCGCTGTATTTACATCGGTAACCACCAAAATAATTTCGATATGGTGACCATCTCTTACATGGTACTTCCACGCACGGTAAGTGTGGGTAAAAAAAGCCTAATTTGGATTCCATTCTTCGGTATTTTATACTGGGTGACGGGCAATATTTTCTTAGATCGTGAAAATCGTTCTAAAGCACACAGCACCATGACTGAACTTGCTCGTCGTATCAATAAAGACAACCTATCAATTTGGATGTTCCCTGAAGGCACACGTAGCCGTGGTCGTGGTTTATTGCCATTCAAAACAGGTGCATTCCATGCAGCGATTGCAGCTGGCGTACCAATCGTGCCTGTTGTGTGTTCGACGACGCATAACAAAATAGATTTAAATCGTTGGGATAACGGTAAAGTGATTTGTGAAATGATGGAGCCAATTGATGTGTCATCATACACAAAAGACAATGTACGCGAACTCGCCTCTTACTGCCACGATTTAATGGAAAAACGCATCGCCGAACTCGATGCTGAAGTTGCACAAGGAAAATAATATGTTGCGTCTTTCTCGTCGTCAATTATTAAAAACTACCGCAATTTCAACCGCACTTGCTGCCACACCTCAATCGGTATTAGCAGCATCCCGTGAAAAATTAACCATTCCTCCGTTGATGGAAGCGAAACGTGGTCGTCCCATTATTCTTAATATGGAAGAAACCGGCTACAAGTTAGACGGCTCCCATAGTGTCAGTGTATGGGGTTTTAACGGCAATTATCTTGGCCCCACTATTCGCATCAAATCGGGTTCCTTTGCAAAACTCAATTATCACAACAATTTGCCACAAAGTATTGCTCTCTCTATTCAGGGATTACAAGCCAGTGGTGAATTATTTGGTGGTGCTGCAAAAGTCCTCAAAAAAGGGGAATCTTGGGCACCCATTATCCCAATTGAGCAACCTGCCGCGACTTGTTGGTATCGCTCTGCGACCCTGGCTAACTCGGCTTATCAAACCTATCGAGGCATTGTGGGGATGTGGTTAATTGAAGATGAGCAAAGTTTAAAATCACAACTTCCTCACAAATATGGTGTGGACGATATTCCATTAATCTTGCAAGACATGGAATTTAATGGCGACGGATTACAATTATTTAAGCAAAATCAACCGCACTTTGTCGGTAATCGTCTTCTTGTGAATGGACAAGAGGCACCTTATTTTGACGTCCCTCGCGGCTGGGTGCGTTTGCGTTTGCTCAATGCTTCATTAGCAAGAGCCTATGATCTCCGTTTAGATAATGAGCAAGAGATGTTACTTATTGCGAGAGATTTAGGTTTTCTACCTCAAGGTAAAGCGATTAATTCTCTTATTCTTGCGCCAGGTGAACGTGCCGAAGTGTTAGTCAATGTGAGCGAAGGTGAGGCTGTATCGCTCATCTCCGGCGCCAAACGTGGTTTCTTCGATAAAATCAAAAATGTGTTCAGTTCAGGCAATGATTTTGCAGATAACACCGTTTTAGAACTTCGACCACAAGGTGAAATCTCCGCATTCAGTAAAAAAATAAATGAGCAATTTAATACTAATGCCACGGCTATGCTCGAAAGTAAAATCGCCCAAGAACGCACCTTTGAATTGGATGTAACGAATGGCTTAATCAATAAACAACGTTTTGACCAGCGTCGTGTTGATGTTTCGGCTAAAGTCGGCACCGTCGAACGTTGGATTATCAACAGCTCGCTACCAGTCGGTTTTACCATTCAAGGGGCTAAATTTGTTATTGAAAGCCAAAATGATGTCAACGTTGATGTGTCGGAGCTAGCCTGGAAAGACACGGTTTGGGTGAAAAAGAAAGTACAAATTTTAGTAAAATTTGAACAACCTTCGTCAAATACTCATCCATTCTTATTTGGCTCATCCAATTTAATGCTGGCAGATATGGGATGCCTTGGTATAATGATCGTTCAATAAAATAATGATATAAAAAGGAATCTAACATGAAAAAAATCTCAACATTCGCTTTAATTGCGGCTTTATTCTCAACTGGCACATTTGCTGTAGCACCAGAATCAAAAGACACAGCTAAAGATACTGCAAATGAGCCCACTATTTATCTCTCTGTGTTTGATAGAACTCAGGAGCCATCACCTGATTTAAATAAAAAAGAAACCTCTCGTTCCAATAAAACTGAGAAAGTATGTTGGGTAGCAACGGGGAATTTTGGTAAAAAAGCAACGGTAAGTGAAACCTTTAAAGCTCAAGCCCAAAGTGAATTCACTAGTTCGATTGAGAATGCAAAAGTGGTGTCATCACCAAATAAAAAACTCCATACTATCACTTATACCAGACCAACATTAGAAAATGGTAAATACATGATGAACTGCTGGACATTCGACCGCCGAGATCCAATCGGCAAATATGTGCTGACTGTCAAAATCGGTAAACACGAATTTGAAAAACAAGTTTTCCATGTGACTGAGTAGTTAAAAATAGACAACGAAACGATCGCACTTATATGTGTGCTCTTTTAAGGCTAAAGCAAAGGACCGTCTGAAATTCAATTTTCAGACGGTCTTTCTTTTCTCTGCTTTACGACTGATAATAACCCCATTCATCATTCAAGGAGTAACCCATGCGCCAAGCACAACAAATCTTTGATTATGCGGCGAATCAATATGCGACACAGCCAGAATATCTTTGGGAAAAATACCCCGAATATGCCATCTTGCGCCATGGTAATGCCAAAGGGAAATGGTATGCGCTTATTGGCAAAATCAGTAAAACTAAACTTGGTTTAAAAGAAGAAGGAGAGACTGATTTTATCAATCTCAAATGTCCACCCGATATGGTGAGTATTTTGAGACAATCACCTAATTTCTTGCCCGCCTACCACATGAACAAAACCCATTGGCTAACGATTGTGTTAGATCATGGCGTAGAAATCGAGGAAATCTTCAAGTTATTGGATTGGAGCTACGACTTAACAAAGTAGAAGAATTTAAAAACACCAAAAAATCTGACCGCACTTTTGTCTTTCTTTACTTTAGTCACGGCGAGTAAGATAATGAATAAAAACCATTATCAAAATACAGACATTGGGTCTGTTTTATTATTAAGGAGATAACCATGACAATGAATAGACGTGATTTTTTAAGAATGAGCGCAGCACTTACGGCAGCAGGCATGTCGCCTTCTCTCTTTGCAGCAACAAAAGAGCAATTTACCATTTATGGCGCACCCGCGATGCCAAGTGTGACCATTGCAGTGGCGGCAGCACAAGGTAAATTAGCCAAACAAGCGGATGTAGCATTAGAAATTTGGCGTTCGCCTGATCAGTTGCGTGCGGGTGTAGCAAGTGGGCAATTTAAAGTGATGATGAGCCCAAGTAATG
>CAUQGU010000028.1:0-20276 GCA_963517645.1 uncultured Haemophilus sp.
ATATTTTCAAAATTCTTGACTATATTTGGCGGTTATTATGGTAGAATATCCACAACTTTAAGTCGGGCATAAAAATGTTACAAAATATTCGTATTATTTTGGTTGAAACATCACACAGTGGGAACATCGGTTCTGCTGCACGTGCGATGAAAACGATGGGATTATCCAATCTCTATTTAGTATCACCAAAATCGGTGGATGAACAATCTATTGCATTAGCCGCTGGCGCAGATGACCTCGTTCGAAATGCCCAAATTGTCGATACTTTTGAGCAAGCAATAGAAGATTGCTCTTTGGTAATTGGTACCAGTGCGAGATTGCGTCATTTACAGAGTACGTTGATTGAACCTAGAGAATGTGCCGAGAAAGCCTGTGCTCATCAAGGCCAAGTAGCGATTGTGTTCGGTCGTGAGCGTGTTGGGCTCACAAATGAAGAATTACTTAAATGTCATTATCATTTAAATATTCCCGCTAACCCTGAATATTCCTCGCTAAATCTAGCGATGGCCGTACAGTTAGTGAGTTATGAAATGCGGATGGCATTTTTAGCTAAAGAAAGAACGGAAAGTACACTTTCTACAATAGAAAATATCTATCCGACAGCGCAAGAAATGGAGTATTTTTTTGCGCATACGGAACAGGTATATCAATCACTTGGCTTTATTCAAAATCAAGGTGTTATACAAAAGTTAAGACGGCTTTATAACCGTTCTTCTCTCGAAAAAAATGAATTAAATATTTTGCGTGGAATGTTAAGTGCGGTCGAAAAACGCCTTAATCTGCAAAAAGACTAAAATTGACTATCATAGTCAGATATGTAAACTATCCAAACGACGATTAATAGGGATGCTTTATGAAACTTACATCTAAAGGACGATACGCGGTTACCGCAATTTTAGATATCGCATTACACGCAGGGACAGATCCAGTTTGTTTAGCGGATATCTCAGAACGTCAAAATATTTCACTTTCTTATCTTGAGCAATTATTTGCAAAATTGCGTCGTGGTGGATTAGTAAAAAGCGTTCGTGGTCCGGGTGGTGGCTATCGTTTAGCGTTACCAGCAGATCAAATTTCTATCGGTATGGTGATCTCTGCCGTAAATGAGAACATTAATGTCACAAGATGCCTTGGAAAGGGAAATTGTCAAGGTGGGGTTGAATGTTTAACTCATTCTTTATGGCAAGATTTAAGTGATCGCATTACTGATTTTTTAGATCAGATCACTTTATCAGAGCTTGTGGAGAAAAAATCAGGAAAACATAAAGCTCACAAAGATTTTGATGATTTGGTTGTTGTTAACCAATAATAGGAAAGTAGATCAAAGTGCGGTCAAAATGATGGCATTTTTGGTAGTTATTTAGGAGTGAAAATGAAATTACCAATTTATTTAGATTATGCAGCAACATGTCCAGTGGATGAACGTGTAGCTAAAAAAATGATGGAATATTTAACCATTGATGGTGTATTCGGTAATCCAGCATCTCGTTCACATAAATTTGGCTGGCAAGCTGAAGAAGCAGTTGATATTGCACGTAATCAAATTGCGGATTTGATTGGCGCAGACTCACGTGAGATCGTGTTTACTTCTGGCGCAACAGAAGCAGATAACCTTGCAATTAAAGGTGCTGCGCACTTTTATCAAACAAAAGGTAAGCACATTATTACTTGCAAAACTGAACACAAAGCCGTATTGGATACTTGTCGTCAGTTAGAGCGTGAAGGCTTTGAAGTCACCTATTTAGATCCAGAAGAAGATGGTTTAATCGATCTTGAGAAATTTAAAGCAGCATTACGCCCAGACACAATTGTTGTGTCAATCATGCATGTAAATAATGAGATTGGCGTAATTCAAGATATTAAAGCAATTGGTGAGCTTTGCCGTGCAAACAAAACCATTTTCCACGTAGATGCAACACAAAGTGTCGGTAAAGTCGAAATCAATCTCGCGGAATTACAGGTTGATTTAATGTCAATGTCTAGCCACAAATTGTACGGACCAAAAGGGATTGGTGCATTATATGTATGCCGTAAACCGCGTGTTCGTTTAGAAGCGATTATCCATGGTGGTGGTCACGAGCGTGGTATGCGTTCAGGTACATTACCTGTACACCAAATCGTTGGTATGGGTGAAGCTTATCGCATTGCAAAAGAAGAAATGGACACTGAAATTCCACGTATTCGAGCATTGCGCGATCGTTTATACAATGGTCTTAAAGACATTGAAGAAACCTATGTAAATGGTTCAATGGAACACCGCGTAGCGAATAATTTGAACATCAGCTTTAACTATGTTGAAGGTGAGTCGTTAATGATGGCATTACGTGATATTGCGGTATCTTCTGGTTCCGCATGCACGTCTGCAAGTTTAGAACCATCTTATGTATTACGTGCATTAGGTCGTAATGATGAATTAGCACATAGCTCAATTCGTTTCACTCTTGGTCGTTGGACCACTGAAGAAGAAATTGATTACACCATTAATTTAATGCATGGTGCAGTAGCGAAACTTCGCGAATTATCCCCACTTTGGGATATGTTCAAAGAAGGCATTGATTTAAACACTATTGAGTGGGCTGCCCACTAATTTTCAAAGCGGCTTGACCGCCTGATAGCAACTTATTTAGGAAAGGAAAAGAATATGGCATACAGTGAAAAAGTTATCGATCATTACGAAAATCCACGCAATGTTGGTTCAATGGACAAAAAAGATAATTCTGTGGGCACCGGCATGGTGGGCGCGCCAGCTTGTGGTGATGTTATGCAGTTACAAATCAAAGTAAATGACAGCGGCATTATTGAAGATGCAAAATTTAAAACTTATGGTTGTGGTTCTGCGATTGCTTCTAGCTCTTTAATTACTGAATGGGTAAAAGGCAAATCTTTAGATGAAGCAGGTGCAATCAAAAACAGCCAAATTGCGGAAGAACTTGAATTACCACCAGTAAAAGTTCACTGCTCAATCTTAGCTGAAGACGCAATTAAAGCCGCCATTGCAGACTACAAAAATAAACAAGGTAAGTAATCAAAAGTGCGGCCGAAAATGACCGCACTTTATACTTAATATATGAGCGTCGAGAAATTAAGCTCTTAGAAAGGTGCAGTTGTCATGACGTTAGAGAAAAAAATTGCAATTGCTAGTGTGGCATTATGTTTGCTTACATCACTTGCATTTTCCATTCATTTGCTCTTTGCAGATTCCTATGTGGTTGAAGAAGAAACTTCAGTTCGGATTCAGATATTTTTTGGTATCCTAGCTTGGTTTTGGGGATCAATGATTGCATCGTTTATTTTATATACGAGATTACGTAGTGCAGCAGTATCAGCTGCAGCTTTGCTTGCATTTGCTATCTATGTGCTACTTATTTATTTATCTGTAAAAAATGGCGGTTCAGGTACAGAATTTATCTGGCCTGCATATTCTGTTTGGTGTGTAGCTTGCTTTGTATTGTCAATTTTAATAGTGCTCTTTAAGCCGGCAATTTTTACTTGCTCAGCAAAATCAGCATTTTTCTCAACACTCATTATCAACGCAGCTTCTTTATCAATTGTGATACTTTAGACTATGTAGGAACAATTTATGTCTATGACATTAGAGAAAAAAATTGCCATTGCTAGTGTGGCATTATGTTTGCTTACACCACTTGCACTTTTGCTCTATTTTGAGTTTACAAATTCCTATGAGATTAAAACCTCACTTCGGATTCAGTTATTTTTTCGTAACCTAGCTTGGTTTTGGGGCCCAATGATCGCATCGTTTATTTTATATACAAGATTACGTAGTGCTGCTGTAACGGCTTCAGCTTTATTGGCTTTTGCTCTTCATGCATTATTTTCTTATTTACTTGCAAAAGATGGCGGTTTAGGTGGCGAATTTATCTGGCTTCTATATTCTGTTTGGGGTGCGGTTTGCTTTGTATTGTCAAGTTTAATTGTGCTCTTTAAGCCTGCAATTTTTATCCGCTCCGCAAAATCAGCATTTTTCTCAACACTCATTATCAACCTATTGGCGGCACCTTTAGCAATAATGATATTTAAAACTATGTAGGAATAGATCATGTCTATAACATTAACTGAAAAAGCAGCAGAACGAGTTCGCACTTTTCTTGAAAATCGTGGAAAAGGCATTGGTTTACGCTTAGGTGTGAAAACATCAGGTTGTTCGGGTTTAGGCTATGTGCTTGAATTCGTAGATGTGCTCAATGATGACGATCTTGTTTTTGAGCAGCATGGCGTGAAAGTGGTAGTCGATCCAAAAAGCTTGGTTTATTTAGATGGTATTGAGCTAGATTATGTCAAAGAAGGCTTGAACGAAGGCTTTAAATATAACAATCCAAATGTGAAAGAATCATGTGGATGTGGTGAAAGTTTCCATGTTTAAGGAATAAAGATGACAAGTCCTTTTGCTATTTTTGATTTACCCGTTGCTTTCAATGTTGATCAAGCCCTTTTGTCTGAACGTTATTTAGTGCTTCAAAAGAGCTTGCACCCTGATAATTTTGTTACGGCAGATGCGCAAGAACAACGCATTGCAATGCAAAAATCCACAGAAGTTAATGATGCATTAAAAACCTTGAAAGACCCAATTTTGCGTGCGGAAGCGATTATCGCGTTAAATACGGGAAAAACACAGGATTTAGAGCAAAAGAGTACGCAAGATGTCACATTTTTAATGCAGCAATTAGAATGGCGAGAAGAGCTCGAAAACATAGAGCAAAGTCAGGATGAAAATGCACTAGAATCCTTTGCAAAACGCGTCAAAAAAGAAACAAAAGAAATGTTGACCGCACTTGAAGCACAGCTTAATGAGCAACAATGGCCAACTGCTGCACAGTTCTGCGATAAATTACGTTTTCTAAAAAAATTGGCGGATGAAATTAGCCAAGTAGAAGAACGTCTATTTGAATTATAATCTTGAGGGCGTTTAATACGCCCTTTTCGCTATTGATAAATGGGCAACCGCCTCATACGAATGAAATCCGATTATGCAAACTTTAGAACAACTGACGGATGCCTCAAAATCTGCTTGGGGAACCATTTCCCAATGGATTGAGCATGCTCGTAATCATTGTGATGTGATTAAAAAAGATCAATCTAGTGCAGAACGTGAGCTTTTCACCATGCAAATGCCCACTTCTTCTCCGATGGGCGCGGTAATTTATGAAACGGGTGGCATTTTAATTCATCATGGTTGGTTGCGTATATTGGGTTCAGGCAGTTTTAAATTGCCACGTGGATTAATGGATTGGAATTTCAGCAAATCCTTTAATCAATCAGGTGATAAACCAAAATATTTGCTCGTTGCAGACGATGTCATTGGTGGTTATTTTGCTTTAAATGGTGGGTCTTTAGGTTTTAATCTTGGTAAGATTTATTATTTTTCGCCAAAAGACTTAACTTGGCATGATTTAAATTTTACCTATACGGATTTCTTGGCTTGGGCATTAAATGGTGACATTGAAGCATTTTACCAAAATCTGTTTTGGCAAAATTGGCAAGAAGATGTAAAACAACTCGATGGTAACCACATGATTGTTTTTACACCAGAGCTTTCAGAAGATAAGACGACTGAGATTAAACAGCGTGAACGACGCGAAGTCAACATTGAAACCCATTACAACGCAAGTTTCACCGAACAAGATAAATTTGCACAAGCTTATTCAGTAGCATAACGAGCCCTTAACGAATTAATTATTAGAGATAAAAAGAGATATGGCATTACTCCAAATTGCAGAGCCAGGACAAACGGCAGCACCACATCAACATCGTCTTGCGGTAGGGATTGATTTAGGTACAACAAACTCTTTAGTTGCGGCTGTACGTAGCGGTCAAGCCACCATTTTAAATGATGAACAAGATAGAAGCCTTGTCCCTTCAGTCGTTTATTATGGTGAAAATGAAAAACTTGTTGGTACTGAAGCGTTCGCACAAGCAACGGTTGATCCTAAAAATACCATTATTTCCGTAAAACGTTTGATTGGTCGTAGTCTTGCCGATGTGCAAGCTCGTTATACAAACTTGCCCTATGAGTTTGTGGCAAGTGAAAATGGGTTACCATTATTGGTCACGCATCAAGGCAAAAAAAGCCCAATTGAAGTCTCTTCGGATATTTTATCTCGTTTAAATCATATTGCAGAACAACGCCTTGCAGGTGAGCTTTCTGGCGTGGTGATTACTGTCCCTGCTTATTTTGATGATGCTCAACGCCAAAGTACGAAAGATGCAGCACGTCTTGCAGGGTTGAATGTATTACGTTTATTAAATGAACCTACTGCAGCAGCGGTCGCTTATGGCTTAGATAGCGGAAAAGAAGGCGTCATTGCTGTGTATGACTTAGGTGGCGGTACCTTTGATATCTCAATTTTACGCTTATCTAAAGGTGTATTTGAAGTTTTAGCAACGGGTGGGGATACTGCCTTAGGTGGTGATGATTTTGACCATTTAATTGCCGATTGGATTGTTGAGCAAGCAGGTATTCAACCACAAAATGTAAATGAGCAGCGTGAGCTTTTAAGCTTAGCGACTCAGACTAAAATTGCTTTAACGAGTGAGCAAAGTGCGGTCATTTCTTGGCGCGGATTTGAAGGTGAGTTAAGTCGTGAGCAATTTAATGAATTAATCCACTCATTAGTAAAACGTTCGTTATTAACCTGTCGTCGTGCATTGAAAGATGCGCATGTTGAAGCTGAAGATGTACAGGAAGTGGTTATGGTTGGAGGCTCAACTCGCGTGCCTTACGTACGTGAGCAAGTGGGCGAATTTTTCGGTAAAACACCATTAACCTCTATCGATCCAGATAAAGTAGTGGCCTTAGGCGCGGCTATCCAAGCAGATATTTTAGTGGGCAATAAGAATGACAGTGATATGTTGTTACTCGATGTTGTGCCACTTTCTTTAGGTATTGAAACCATGGGCGGTTTAGTGGAGAAAATTATTCCACGTAATACCACAATTCCTGTGGCTCGCGCGCAAGAATTTACCACCTTTAAAGATGGTCAAACTGCGATGACGGTACATGTGGTACAAGGGGAACGTGAGCTAGTGGATGATTGCCGTTCTTTAGGTCGTTTTACGTTGCGTGGTATTCCACCAATGGTAGCAGGTGCCGCACATATTCGTGTGACTTATCAAGTGGATGCAGATGGCTTATTAAGTGTGACAGCCATGGAAAAATCCACAAAAGTCCAAGCATCGATTCAAATTAAGCCTTCTTATGGTTTAACGGATGAAGAAGTAACGGCAATGATTAAAGCTTCTTTTGATAATGCACAAGATGATATGCAAGCCCGTGAATTAGCCGAGCAACGTGTTGAGGCTGATCGTGTGATTGAAAGCGTGATTGTGGCATTACAACAAGATGGGGCGGAATTATTGACCGAAGCCGAATTCCACCACATTGAAAATGCATTGAAACAGTTAATGGATGTAAAAGAAGGTACAGATCGTCATGCTATCGTTCAGGGAATCAAAGCCCTTGATGTTGCGACTCAAGAATTTGCTGCAAGACGAATGAATAAATCCATTAATCAAGCGCTGGCAGGTAAATCTGTATCAGATATTGAGCAATAAAGTGCGGTTATAAATTAACGAGTTTTTTATATTGAGGAAAGTAATATGCCAAAAGTGATTTTTTTACCGAATGAAGAATTCTGTCCAGAGGGTATGGTGGTTGATGCAGCAGCAGGCGACAACTTATTAGAAGTGGCACATAATGCGGGTGTGGAAATTCATCATGCTTGCGATGGTTCTTGTGCTTGTACAACATGCCATGTTGTGATCCGTGAAGGGTTTGATTCATTAAATGAAGCAAGCGATCAAGAAGAAGATATGTTGGATAAAGCATGGGGCTTAGAAATGGATAGCCGCCTTTCTTGCCAATGTGTCGTGGGTGATGAAGATTTAGTTGTGGAAATCCCTAAATATAATATTAACCATGCGAATGAGGCGGCTCACTAATGAAATGGACTGATGCCCAACTTATCGCAGAAGAGCTTTATGATCGTAATCCAGATCTAGATCCTAAAACGGTACGTTTCACGGATTTACATAAATGGATTTGTGAACTAGACGGTTTTGATGATGATCCAATGAAATCTAACGAGAGTATTCTCGAAGCAATTTTGTTGAAATGGTTAGATGAATACGAGTAATCGATTCGATTAAAAAAGCGAGCTGAGAGGCTCGCTTTTTGTTTTGAGAATTTACCTCAAAATAAAACCGCACTTTATTACTAAAGTGCGGTTATTTTTATCGTTGTTTTTAATTATTTTTTCTTCGCGTATTTCAAGGAGTCAATAGCCACCGCGAGGATGATAATGCTACCTTTAATGATATATTGCCAGTAAGGGTTTACACCGATATAAGTTAAACCGTAGTTAATAACGGTGAAGATGATAACACCCGTGATTACACCGATAACAGTACCCACACCACCAGCGAAAGATACACCACCTACTACGCAGGCAGCAATCGCATCTAATTCATACATGAAGCCGAGGTTGTTGGTTGCACTACCGATACGGCCTGCTTCTAACATACCACCGAATGCATAGAACATACCTGCAATCATGTAAATCACAACAAGGTTACGCGCTACGTTTACGCCAGATACTTTTGCTGCTTCAGGGTTACCACCGATAGCAAAGATATTTTTACCGAAGCGTGTTTTATTCCACATTACCCATACTAAGAATGCACAAATTGCCGCATAAATAGTAATGTAAGATAATTTGAATGAACCTAGTCTGAAGAAGCCTTGTGCGAAGTTAGAGAAAGATTCGCTGAACCCCGCAATTGGTGAGCCACCTACGCCATCATAATAAAGTGAGTTGAAACCGTAAACGATGATCATGGTACCCATGGTTGCAATAAACGGGGTTACATTGAGATAAGCGATAACTAAACCGTTCACTAAGCCGATTACAGCACCTACCGCACAAACAGTCAGGATAACTACTGGAATAGGAATTTCACCTAAATCTGGGAACACGCGGTTCATGTTTTCCATTGATTGTAAGAGAGTAGCAGAAATAACCGCTGCTAAACCTACTTGGCGACCGGCTGATAAGTCGGTACCTTGAGTGATTAGCAAGCCTGCAACACCAAGGGCGATAATGAGACGGACGGATGATTGAGTTAAAATGTTACTAAAGTTGCGAACATTCAAGAATGTTGGATCTTGTGCGATGATGATGCCAAGTAAAATCAACAACACAAAATAAATCGCATTTTGTTTTAAGAAATCGAATGATTTATTTTTTTGTAAGGCACTCATAATTTGTTCCTTTATGATTTATAAATATTTTGCGGCAAGTTGCAAAATTTCTTCTTGAGACGTTTTTGCTGTTTCAACGATGCCTGCAACACGACCATTACTCATGACCAAAATTCGGTCTGTTACGCCTAATAATTCCGGCATTTCTGATGAAATCATGATGATGCCTTTATCTTTTTTAGCGAGTTCTTGAATGAGCTGATAAATTTCAAATTTTGCCCCAATATCAATACCACGAGTTGGTTCGTCGAGCATTAAGATATCTGGTTGGGTTAAAAGCCAACGGCCGATAATCACTTTTTGTTGGTTACCACCAGAAAGCGAGCCAATCGTTGTTTTGTGAGAAGGGGTTTTAACGTTCATCGCATCAATCACCCACTGTGTATCGCTTGCCATTTTTTTATTGCTGAGCAATTTCCAAGGAGTGAGGTAAGATTTCATATTTGAAATCAAAGAGTTAAATTCAATGCTTAGGTTTGAATAAATCCCGGTTGAACGACGTTCCTCAGTTACCAAAGCAAAACCGTGGTTAATCGCCTCAAGTGCGGTATGATTTTTCACGATTTTTCCGTTGAGTTTGATCGTCCCTTCTTTTAATTCGCGTACACCAAAAATGGCTTCCACAATATCGGTTCGTTTTGCACCAACAAGACCTGCAATACCTAAAATTTCACCTTTGCGTAAATTAAAGGAAACATCTTGAATAGAAGGTTGATTCACCGCAGTTAAATGTTCCACTTCAAGTGTGATTTCTTTTGGTACGTTAGTTCTTTCAGGGAAACGTTGTGTTAATTCACGGCCTACCATCATTGAAACAATTTCTTCCATGGTGGTGCCTTTAACTTGAACGGTATTGATCCATTTACCATCACGAAGAATGGTGATTTCATCACAAATTTTGAAGATTTCATCCATTTTGTGTGAAATATAAATAATGCCACAACCGCGATCTTTTAATTTTTGAATAATTTTGAAAAGATGTTCCACTTCTTTTTCTGAAAGTGAGGATGTTGGCTCATCCATAATTACGATTTTAGCGTTATAAGAGAACGCTTTCGCAATTTCGATCATCTGCATTTGTGAAACGGAAAGTTTGGCCACTTTTTCTCTTGGATCAACATCAATGTCCAATTCATCGAAAATCGCTTTGGTATCACGATACATTTTGGCGTGATCCACAAAAGGACCTTTAAGTGGGTAACGACCCAACCATAAGTTATCCATTACACTGGTTTGACGCACCAAGTTAAGTTCTTGGTGAACCATTGAAATCCCATTTTCAAGGGCTTCTTTTGATGTTTTAAAATCAACAGGTTTGCCTAAGAATAAAATTTCACCTTCGTCTTTTGCATAAATTCCGAAGAGGCATTTTAATAATGTCGATTTACCCGCCCCGTTTTCGCCCATTAAGGCGTGAACAGAGTGAGAACGAACTGTTAGATTGGCGTGATCAAGGGCTTTTACACCGGGGAAAGACTTACTGACATCCGTCATCGTCAGTAGTACATCACTGTCTTGGGTTTGAGTTGTCATATCCAACCTCATCAAAAAGGGGGAAAGGGAATTTGGGTTTCCTTTCCCCCTAAAATTAAAGAAAAGCAATAGATTTTCTTATTTTAAGAATTCACTTAGGTTATCTTTATCCACACCAACATAAGGAATACGTACAACACGGTTTTCTAATTTCCATTTTGTACCTTCTGTTGCTGCTTTACCGTTAGCAAGGTTTGCTGAAAGTTGAACAACTGCTTTACCTTGGTTAACACCATCGTTTAACACAGTACCAGCAATTTCGCCTTTCTTAATTAATTGAAGTACTTCTGGTAATGCATCCACACCAAAGATTGGTAATTTTTTACCGTGTGCTTTGGTTGCTTCTAACGCACCTAACGCCATCCCGTCATTGTTTGAAATGATCATTTCAATTTCGTTAGCTTTAGAGCTAGATAACCATGCATCCACTTTATCTTTTGCCATAGCTGCATCCCACATACCGGTATCAATAAATAATTGCTCGGTTGGAATACCTTTAGCATTTAATTGCTCAATCACATATTTAGTACGTGCTTCAGCATCTGGGTGACCCGGTTCACCTTTTAATAATACATATTGGATTTTACCGTCTTTATTTAAGTCTAAGGCTGGCATTGCTTTCCATTGTTTTGCAATTAAATCACCTTGGATTAAGCCTGATTCTTTCGGGTCGGTACCAACATAGTAAGCGTGCTCATAGCTACCGATAGCTTTTGCACCAGGATCTTTATTGAAGAAAACAACAGGAATGTCATCTTGTTTCGCTTTGTTGATAACAGTTGACGCTGCAGCTGGGTCTACTAAGTTAATGGCTAGGGCTTTTACACCTTTAGAAAGCAAACCATCTACTTGGTCGTTTTGAATAGATTGTGCATTTTGAGAGTCATTCATTAATAACTCAATGCCGCCAAGGGCTTTCGCTTCTTTATCGATTTCTTTACGCATTAATGACATGAAGTTGTCATCATATTTATAAATGGTAACACCAATACGGTTATCGGCTGCGAAACCTGAAGTTGCTGAACCTAAACCGATTGCTAAAGCGACCGCACTTAATACTGCTGTTTTTTTCATAAAAACGCTCCTATTAGAGAAAGAGATTTTATTGTTGATTTTTATATACCAAATAGAGGAATGTTGCGTACATCTATTGCAACTGAATCCATCATAACGAAATAAAAATTGTTAATCTGTGATCAAACTCACATAAATGAAAACGATTACATAGCAATGTTTAAATTTGTGATCTCCATCACGGTTTTATTGCATTTTCTACGGAAAAACGTCTCACCAATGTTGGATTAAATTGCACAACAGTAGGTGTAACAATAGACGAATCGACTAAACTTAATGCCAGTTTTGCCGCATAATTTGCCATTAAATCAATTGGATAGCGAATTGTGGTGAGTTTGGGAATTAAATATCGAGCAATCGGCATATCATCAAATCCCACAATGGAAAATTGTTTCGGGACTTTGATATTATTTTCATTTAAAACGGAAATTGCTCCCGCAGCCATTGTATCGTTATAGGCTACAACCGCTGTTAAGTTAGAGTTGTAGCTCAATAAATCAATCATCGCCTTTTCACCACCTTCAAAATCAGGTGAATTATGCACAATGGCTTGTTCTACAATGGGGAAGTTATGCGCTTCTAAGGCCTCTAAGTAGCCTTCCTTGCGCTCAGTTTCATCTAAAATACCGTGGTTGGAACCAATATAGGCGATGTGCTTATGACCATAACGAATCAGTATTTCAGTGGCAAGATAGGTACCTTGGCGGTTATCAAGGCTGACGCAACGATTTTCATAACCCGCAATCACGCGGTTAATTACCACCATACCGGGTACATTTTCTAAATAATGCTGTAACTCTTCGTCAGAAAGGGCTTTGGAATGAACGACCAAACAGCTACAACGCTTGCGTAGCAAGGTATCAATGGCTTCACGCTCTTTTTCTGCATGATGGTATCCAATGCCGATCAAAATCGTTTTTTGATGCTCTTCAGCGACTTTATCGACCGATTTAACCAAGATAGCAAAGAACGGGTCCGTTACATCGGTAACCACCACGCCAATGGTATCGGTATTTTGCACGGCTAGAGCTTGTGCGTTTGCATTGGGTTGATAATTTAAGACTTCCATCGCGCGTTGTACCGAGTAACGGGTTTTTTCACTCACAGATGGGGAGCGATTAATCACCCGGGAAACAGTGGCAACCGACACGCAAGCTAACTCAGCAACATCTCGAATTGTAGGCATAACAGGGCTCTCATTCATTTTTTCATAGCAATTATCATAGTAAATTTGAATAAAATTGAAAGCGGTTACTTTCAAAAATGCTACGTTCGTCACAAAAAAGTGATTGGATGAGCGGCTTATTTCCTGATTTTGTGATAATGATCACGGTTTATTTTTTTTAATTTGTTATCTTATGAGAAAATTTTTTGTAATCGTTTACATTTTGGAGCAAAAATATGAGCGAAACCGTATTTGAACCGACAGATCATCCGCATCGTCGTTATAATCCGTTAATTGACCAATGGGTTTTAGTCTCACCACATCGTGCTAAACGTCCATGGCAGGGGCAACAAGAAAAAGTGAGTGAGGAACAAAAGCCAAGCCACGATCCAAATTGTTATCTTTGCCCGCGTAATAAACGTATCACTGGCGAACCTAATCCGGATTACCATAAACCTTATGTATTCAAAAATGATTTCTCGGCTTTATTAGAAAATACACCAGCGCCAGAGCAATCAACCGATCCTCTTTTCCAAATGAGCCAAGCGCGTGGTGAAAGCCGTGTTATTTGTTTTTCACCAGATCACAGCAAAACCTTGCCATTATTGACCGCACTTGAAATTGAAGAAGTGATTAAAGTGTGGCAAGCGCAATTGCGTGAACTGGGGCAAAAATATCAGTGGGTTCAGATTTTCGAAAACAAAGGTGCGGCAATGGGATGCTCCAATCCTCATCCGCATGGACAAATCTGGGCAAACAGCTTTTTACCGAATGAAGTCGCGCGTGAAGATGTTGCTCAACGAAATTATTATGAAAAACACGGCTCTGTACTTTTAGTGGATTACGTTCAAAAAGAATTAGAGAAAAAAGAACGTATTGTGGTGGAAACCGAGCATTGGGTTGCGGTGGTGCCTTATTGGGCGGTGTGGCCGTTTGAAACCCTGTTATTGCCAAAAGTGCATGTAAAACGCTTAACAGAATTAACCGAGGCTCAAGCTAAAGATCTTGCCGTGATATTGAAAAAATTGGCAACAAAATACGATAACTTATTTGAAACGTCTTTCCCTTATTCGATGGGCTTCCATGCAGCACCATTTAATGGTGAAGATAACGAACATTGGCAGCTTCATGCGCATTTTTATCCACCGTTGTTGCGTTCTGCTACGGTTCGCAAATTTATGGTGGGCTATGAAATGCTAGGTGAAAGCCAACGAGACCTCACCGCTGAACAAGCAGCAGAAAGATTACGTGCGTTAAGCGAAGTACATTATAAAGAACGTTAAGAAATCCTTTCCCTCTTGAATTAAGAGGGAGTGTGAAAGATAAAGGAAAATAATATGACTCCAGTCCAAAAATCCCAACACATTTTTACTCAAAAATACAACAAGCAACCGGAACTGACTGTGTATGCGCCAGGTCGCGTGAATATTATCGGTGAACATACCGATTACAATGATGGCTTTGTGATGCCTTGTGCGATCAATTATGGTACAGCCATTGCGGGATCAAAACGTGCTGATCATATTTGGAATGTTTATGCCGCAGATCTTGATCTTGCGGATACCTTTTCTCTTGATGAAGATTTCCCTCAAAGTGAGCAAAAATGGGCAAATTATGTGCGTGGTGTTGTGAAATTTATTCAAGAACGTTGCCCGCAATTTAAACAAGGCGCTGATTTGGTGATTTCCGGAAATGTGCCACATTCTTCTGGTTTAAGCTCTTCCGCGGCTCTTGAAGTGGCTACAGGGAAATTCTGCCAACAACTCAGTGATTTACCTTTAACACATACAGAGATTGCTTTAATTGGTCAAAAAGCTGAAAACAAATTTGTAGGCGCAAATTGCGGGAACATGGATCAATTAATTTCCGCTTTAGGACAAAAAGAGCATCTCTTAATGATTGATTGCCGTAGCTTAGAAACACAGCCAACGCCAGTGCCGAAAGATGTCGCTGTTATTATTGTGAACTCAAATGTACCCCATGATTTGGTGACGGGTGAATACAATACACGCCGTTGGCAATGTGAAAAGGCCGCAGAGTTCTTTGGCGTGAAAGCATTACGTGATGTGTCAGTAGAAGAATTCCAAAAAAGAGAAGCAGAATTGACCGCACTTAATGCTTTAGTGGCTAAACGTGCACGTCATGTGGTGACTGAAAACCAACGCGTACTTGATGCGGTTGAAGCCTTAAAACATAACGATTTAACAAAATTAGGCGAATTAATGGGGCAATCTCACGAGTCCATGCGTGATGATTTTGAGATTACCGTGCCACAAATCGATTATCTTGTTGAACTTGCTCAATTAGTGATTGGTAAAACCGGTGGTGCGAGAATGACTGGCGGTGGTTTCGGTGGTTGCATTGTTGCCCTTGCACCTCATGATAAAGTTGAAGAAGTGCGTAAAATTATTGCCGATAATTATGAAAAACAAACGGGGTTAAAAGAAGATTTCTACGTTTGCACAGCCTCACAAGGAGTGAGTCTATGCTAGAAAAAACGGCGTTCAATGCACCAGATGGACAGCCTTATCAACTTGTTCAACTCACCAATTCGAATGGCATGACCGTGCAATTTATGGATTGGGGAGCCACTTGGCTTTCTTGTAAAGTCCCTGTGAATGGTGAGTTGCGAGAAGTGTTACTTGGCTGCAAAGTGGAAGATTATCCTCATCAAACTGCTTATTTGGGCGCAAGCGTAGGACGCTATGCGAACCGTATTGCTAACGCCCAATTTGAATTAGGTGAGCGAACAATCCAGCTGTTCGCTAATCAAGGCAAACATCAATTACATGGTGGTAAAGAAGGCTTTGATAAACGCCGTTGGAAGGTGGAAGAGTGCGGTCAGAATTTTGTGCGTTTTTCCCTTGTGTCTCCCGATGGTGATCAAGGTTTTGAAGGTAATGTTCAAGCTAATGTGATTTACACGCTGACCGATGAAAATAGTGTAAAAATTGAATACGAAGCAGACAGCGATAAAGATACCGCGCTGAACTTAACAAACCACGCTTATTTCAATTTGGAAAATGCGGAGCAGAGCAGTGATGTGCGAAATCATACATTACGCCTCAATGCGGATTTCTATTTACCGGTTGATGGTGAAGGCATCCCAAATTCACCACTTAAGCATGTGGTGAATACCAGCTTTGATTTTCGTGTTGCAAAACCAATCGCACAAGATTTTCAGCAAGGCGATCAAGTGGTGACAAAAGGTTACGATCATTCTTTTATCGTCAATAAAGCATGGCAAAAGCCTTGTGTATTATTGACTTCCCCTAATGAAGATTTAAGCCTTGAAGTGCTCACGTCCCAAGCAGCATTACAGGTATATACGGGAAACTATCTTGCAGGCATCCCAACTCGTAAAGGTGGCACTTATCAAGATTTCAGTGGCATCGCACTTGAAACTCAATGCCTTCCCGATACCCCTAACCACCCCGAATGGCAAAATTATGGCGGTATTCAAAAAGCAGGTGAGCGGTATTACCAGTGGACAGAATTTAGGTTTAAATAGGTAATCCTTGAAAGTGCGGTTAAAAAATATTGTATTTTTAACCGCATTTTTTATTCTTATGAATAGAGTATTTAAGGTATATTTGAATGTATTAGGTAATAGCTTATTGATAATCTCAGAATACTAATGCTCATTTGTTGATATGTTAGTTCAATTGGGAAATAAAAATGATCAGATATAGTGAACAAGACTTTATAAATGAAATTAGATCCATGGTAAGTAATAATGCATCAGAACAGGAGATTTCTTATAGAGCCTTAGAATTGATGAATTCATCAATTGATTGGAGAGAGGAGTTTCGTGATTTTGCATTGGATCTGATTAGTATAATAGAACCTGGTTTTTATATGACAAATGATGAAATATTAGAAAATCTTAATTTGTTGGATAAAAAATATTATCCATAAAATGAATATTGGAAAATATCACCCCTGTGTAGAAGTAGAAGGATACAAAGAACCTAAAACTACAGTTTATCCAGTTATGGGAGACAAGTAGCATATGATAAATGTTAAGTTTAGTTGGATCGATATGTGGAAAGATGGATCTTTAGAACCACATTGCTCTATTTTAAATATAAATGAAGATTTAAATATAACTCATTTTTTAATTGATGATGAGGGATTAGGTATAAGCCATTTACAAAAGTGGATAAAAAATGGTCTAGAAGAGATTGATAAAATATCTAAAAAAGAAATTCTTGAATATGATATGTGGGGGCAAACTTTAGGTGCGATAATCTCGTTAGATAAAGTAACTATTTATTGGGGTGATGAAGAATATCCCGATGATTATCTTGGGTTTGACCAATTTAAGATCATTTTATCTAATTGGTATGACTTCTTACTATCTGAACCCAACATAAGTAATGAAGTTTATTTTTCAGTTTAGATTAGAGGTTTTTATGACTGTCATGCTCGGTGGACATTCCGCCTTAGGCAATATCCGTGTTGGTCGGATATTGTACACCTATCCAAATAGCGTATATCTTGCACAGATTTCCGCTTTATCTTACGTTGCATCGTGGAATTATGATTGATGTGTTGAGGTTATGGCTGATTTTCCGAAGTCAAGAACCAGAGGAGGGGTTAACGCAACAACTAGAGTTTTAAAGTAAAAGTGCGGTTAAAAATTACCAAGTTTTTAACCGCACTTTATTTTCAGCCATTTAGCTTAAGTTTTTTGCGATTTTTGTCAAAATATGCTACTTTTTACGCAGTCAATCCGACAGTAACACATTTAATTTTATGAACGAAGAACATTCGAGTAATCAAACTGAAACAACTAAAAAATCTTTTTTCCAATCACTTATTGGCCGCTTTTTCCAAGGTGAGCTGAAAAACCGTGAAGAACTCGTGGAAGTGATTCGCGATTCAGAACAAAACGATTTAATCGATCAAAACACTCGTGAGATGATTGAAGGGGTAATGGAAATCGCAGAGCTTCGCGTACGCGATATCATGATTCCACGCTCGCAAATCGTATTTATTGAATCGAATCAAGATCTTGATGCTTGCTTGAATACGATTATTGAATCCGCTCACTCTCGTTTTCCTGTGATTGCAGATACGGATGACCGCGATAATATTGAAGGTATTTTGCACGCAAAAGATTTGCTTAAGTTTTTACGTGAAGATGCGGAAGAGTTCGAACTTTCCAAGTTGTTACGTCCAGTTGTGATTGTGCCGGAAAGTAAACGTGTTGATCGTATGTTAAAAGATTTTCGCTCTGAGCGTTTCCATATGGCAATTGTGGTAGATGAGTTTGGTGCGGTATCAGGTTTAGTGACCATCGAAGATATTCTCGAACAAATTGTTGGTGATATTGAAGACGAATTTGATGAGGAAGATGTCGCGGATATTCGTCAGCTTTCTCGTCACACTTATGCGGTACGTGCGTTAACGGATATTGATGATTTTAATGCACAATTTAATACGCATTTCGATGATGAAGAAGTGGATACCATTGGTGGTTTAATTATGCAAGCCTTTGGGTATTTGCCTAAACGAGGTGAGGAAATCACGTTAGAAAATATTCAATTTAAAGTGACTTCTGCCGATAGTCGCCGTTTAATTCAGGTACGTGTAACCGTGCAGGATGAGCATTTATCGGATATGGAAGGCGTGGAAGAACAAGCTGAATAAGGCATATCGTTTCGCTGTATTCTAAGCCCCCTCTTTGCTGAAGAGGGGGAATATTTTTTTATAGTATGGATAAAATGAATAAGTTAGTGATTTATCTTATTGCTCTGATTTCTGGTGTGATTGGCGTGTTTGCCTTTTCGCCGTTTGATTATTGGGGATTAGCCTATGTATCGTTGGGCGGATTGCTTTTTGTGGCGAAAAATACCAAAAAATCAACCGCACTTTTGGCCACCTTTTTGTGGTCGATGGGCTTTTTCTGTTTTGGTGTAAGTTGGTTAAATGTCAGCATTCATCAATTTGGTGGCGCTTCCCTTGGCGTGAGTTATCTCTTGGTAGGCTTACTTTCGGCTTACCTAGCACTTTATCCTATGCTTTTCACTTATTTAGTGCAGCGTTTTCAGGTACAAAGTGCGGTCATTTTTGCCGCGATTTGGACATTGACTGAATTCTTGCGTGGTTGGGTGTTTACCGGTTTTCCTTGGTTACAATTTGGTTATACCCAAATCGATAGTCCGTTTTACGGTATCGCGCCGATCTTTGGTGTCACCGGGCTAACGTTCTTTACCGTTTGGGCAAGTGTGGTCATTTTTAATTTTATTTTTGCACTATCGAAAAAACAATGGAATTTAGTCAGTGTGAATGCATTGCTATTATTGGTTGTGGGTGGATTAAGTGCTTATGCAGGTAAGGTGAATTTTGTTCAACCAAAAGGAGAAAAAGGATTAACCGTCACCCTTGCACAAGGTAATATTGAGCAAAATTTAAAATGGGATCCTGAATATCTTTATGCCACGGTAGACATCTATCAAAAACAAATTTTGGCGCATTTAGGCAAGTCTGATTTAATTATTTTGCCTGAGTCGGCATTGCCAACTTTGGAAAATGCCATTACGCCATTTTTTGACGCTTTAGATAAAGTCGCGAAAGAGAAAAACACGGAAGTGATGATTGGTACCGTATATCGTGATGAGCAAAGTGGTAAATTATTAAATTCGATTGTGACGGCAGGGAATCCTGATTTCCCTTATGAGCTGACGACAAAAAATCGTTATAGCAAACATCATCTCGTGCCATTTGGTGAGTACGTGCCGTTAGAAAGTTTGTTGCGTCCACTTAATTCCGTATTTAATTTGCCAATGTCTGCGTTCCAAAGTGGTGATGCGGTACAGCCGTCTTTTATGGCAAAACAACATGCTTTTGCACCGGCTATTTGTTATGAAATTATTTTTGGTGAGCAACTTCGTGAAAATCTGAAAAAAGAAACCGATTATTTGCTGACGATTTCTAATGATGCATGGTTTGGTGATAGTATTGGCCCTTGGCAGCATTTACAAATGGCTCGAATGCGCGCGCTCGAATTAGGTAAACCATTAATTCGTGCAACCAATACGGGGATTTCAGTGTTTATTGATGCAAAAGGCAACATTGAAGCGCAAGCGCCTCAATTTGAGGAAACAACGCTGACCCATAAAATGGTGCCAACAGAAGGCAAAACACCTTATGCAGCATTAGGTAATTTACCTATTTATGTGTTGTCATTGATTTTTGTGTTATTACGTGGCTTCACGACGTTAT
>CAUQGU010000029.1:0-20098 GCA_963517645.1 uncultured Haemophilus sp.
AAATCTGCACCTTAATCAGTTAGAAGATTAGTCTAACTTTTGGGGTGCAGATCAACCATTGATAAGGATTTTTTATGAACACTTTTAGCCGGTCAGGTTTGCGCCTATAATAAGCCGTCTATTGTTATACCAATCAGGAACACCATGTTAGATATTGTTTTATACGAACCGGAAATTCCACAAAACACCGGAAATATCATTCGTTTATGCGCCAACACCGGCTTTCGCTTACATTTAATCGAACCTCTAGGATTTACTTGGGACGACAAAAAATTACGCCGTTCCGGCTTGGATTACCACGAATTTGCCGACATTAAAAAACACAAAACTTTCGCGGCATTTTTGCAAAGCGAGCAACCCAAGCGTTTGTTTGCCCTCACGACAAAAGGCACGCCTGCACACAGTGAAGTGAAATTTGAATTGGGCGACTATTTAATGTTCGGCCCTGAAACCCGCGGTATTCCAATGGACATTTTAAACAGCATGCCGGCGGAACAAAAAATCCGTATTCCTATGGCCGCCAACAGCCGCAGTATGAACCTCTCCAATTCCGTTGCCGTGACCGTGTATGAAGCTTGGCGCCAGCTGGGATATCAAGGTGCAGTGAATCTTGCTCGATAAGATGAATTAAAAATTGCGCTTGCAAAAGCGGCGATATTAAATGGGCTAAGTGCATTTCATCCCTGTCACTTAGCCCTTTTCTTTTGGAATTACGCGCCGATTAAACGAGAAAGTGCGGTGTCTTTTCGGTCTAAATAATGGGTCGATTGAATTCGACGAATGGTTCTGGATTTACCCCGAATCAATAAGGTTTCCGTGGTGGCTAAATTGCCTTTACGGCGAATACCTTTTAATAAATCACCATGAGTAATCCCGGTGGCGGCAAACACTAAATTGTCATCACGCACGAGCTGTTCCAACTGCAACACCGTATTGACTTGAACCCCCATTTCTTCACAACGACGAATTTCTTCTTGCGCCAATGCCTTATTTTCCGGCGTATCGCCTTTCACCTGATCACGCGGCAATAGACGGGATTGCATATCGCCCCCCAAGGCACGAATCGCAGCCGCTGCCACAACGCCTTCCGGCGCACCACCAATGCCATAAACCATGTCAATTTCAGCTTCCGGCAAACAACATAATACCGAAGCCGCCACATCACCATCAGGAATCGTAAATACGCGCACGCCCAGTTGATGCATTTTTTCAATTACTGCTTCATGACGAGGTTTATCTAAAATCATCACCGTTAAATCGGATAATAGCTTGCCGAGTTTCGAAGCAACACGACGCAAATTTTGTTCAAGCGGCAAATTCAAATCAACAATGCCTTTTACTTCCGGCCCCACCACCAATTTTTCCATATACATATCCGGTGCTTTCAAAAAGGTATTTTTGCCGCCTGCCGCCAGCACGGAAATCGCATTAGACTGCCCCATCGCCGTCATGCGCGTGCCATCAATAGGATCGACCGCAATAGACACTAATTCGCCCATCCCTGAACCCACTTTTTCACCGATATATAACATCGGCGCGTGGTCAATTTCGCCTTCGCCAATCACGATTTCCGCATCCATATGAATTAAATTTAGCATATAACGCATGGCTTTTACGGCAGCATCATCAGCCGAATGTTTATCCCCACGCCCCAACCACGCAAAACCGGCAAGGGCGGCAACTTCGGTTACTCTCGAAAACTCAATGGCTAATGATCTATTCATGGCATAATCCTTAAAAATGAGAAATAAAAATCGGCCTATTTTAGCACCAAGCAAACGGTTGCTATAGTAAAAATCATAAAAATATGCGTTAATATTGATGTTTACAAATTTGTATTTGGTCGAAAGTCCCCGTCCTGTTCTAAAGGGATTGAAACTGGGATTTAGTTTTTATGCTGACTGCATGTTAGATGCAAGTTTAAATAAATGGAATGAGTGTGGTTAGGTTCTCAAAGCTGCTTAATGGAGGTGGTGTGCCAAATAGGCAAACTGAACATTATACAGGCAGTCAAGGTAAGAGCTTTAAGGAACAAACTAATAATTTAGGAATTAGAATAGTACCGATTAGTAAAATTAATCCACAAAGAGAAAGAAATCAATATTTGAAAATATGCTCATGATATACAAGCAGGAAAATTTGATAAAAAATCTTAAGAGGTGAAATTATGAGTTTTGTTAGTTCATTTTTCAAAAGATTAAAAGAAAAAATTGGTTTTAGAATAATGACAAAAGACGAGTATGAGCTTTTTCTCAAAGAAAAAAGAAAATCTTGTTTTAACTCAAATATGCTCGGTCATTCAATTACAAGTTCGGCTATTGATAGAAGTAATGTCGAAAGTAATAGTATAAATCCAGCTACCGGATTGCCAATATCTGGTGGGGTTGACGTGGGAGGTAATCCTTATGGGGTAGATTTAAGTAGTTCTTTTGAATCAACTAATCCGGCTACTGGATTGCCAATGTCGGGTGGGCTTGATGTAGGAGGTAATCCTTATGGGGTGGATTTAAGTAGTTCTTTTGATTACTCATTTCAAGACTTAAGTAATTCTTATCACAATGATTTTCATCATGATTAAACAAAGAGAATATTATGGCAGGTGTCAATAAAGTCATTATTTTAGCGTATTTAGGCAATCGCCCGAAAATGTCGAAAGACCCCTCCCTACTCCAAAGGGGTTGAAACATATTACGGTCGGCTAACATCTCCCATGTTTGTCCGTCGAAAGCCCCCTGCTCCAAAGGGATTCCCCATTCAGCACCAAAGTGCGGTGTGTTTTTTAAATAAATTACACCTATCAAATTTCTACGAATTAATCGACAATACTAAATTTTTCATTTTTCCTCTTGAAATCCCTCAAAACGATCTTATTTAAATTTGGCGAACAAATGTTCAACAGAACATCCATGGAACGAAGAAGGAAATACTTATGAATATTGAAAAATTTACCACTAAATTCCAACAAGCCATTGCTGAAGCGCAATCTTTAGCGATTGGCAAGGATAATCAATTTATTGAACCGGTACATTTATTAAGCGCCTTGTTAAATCAACAAGACGGCTCCGTGGCGCCGATTTTAACCGCAAGTGGCGTGAACGTTGCAGCATTGCGCAACGAACTCAACAACGAACTTGCCAAACTTCCGCAAGTGTCCGGCAATGGCGGTGATGTACAACTTTCCCGTCAGTTGCTTAACATCTTGAATTTATGCGACAAATTGGCGCAGCAACGGCAGGATAAATTTATTTCCTCCGAACTCTTTTTACTTGCCGCCTTAGAAGAAAAAGGCACCGTCAGCGAAATCTTGAAAAAGTGCGGTGCGAAAAAAGAACAAATTTTACAAGCCATCGATCATATTCGTGGAGGACAAAACGTGAATGACCAAAATGCGGAAGAAAGCCGCCAAGCCTTAGAAAAATATACTATCGACTTAACTGCCCGTGCGGAAAGCGGAAAGTTGGATCCGGTGATTGGGCGTGATGAAGAAATTCGCCGCACCATTCAAGTGTTGCAACGCCGCACCAAAAACAACCCTGTACTTATCGGTGAACCGGGCGTGGGTAAAACCGCTATTGTGGAAGGGTTGGCACAGCGTATTGTAAACGGCGAAGTGCCGGAAGGTTTGAAAAATAAACGTGTGCTTTCCCTTGATATGGGCGCGTTAATCGCTGGAGCAAAATATCGTGGTGAATTTGAAGAACGCTTAAAAGCCGTCTTGAAAGAATTAGCGCAAGAAGAAGGCCGAGTCATTTTATTTATTGATGAAATTCACACCATGGTCGGTGCAGGTAAAACCGACGGTGCCATGGATGCGGGCAACTTGTTAAAACCAAGTTTGGCGCGTGGTGAATTGCACTGTGTGGGCGCGACTACGTTAGACGAATATCGCCAATACATTGAAAAAGACGCCGCACTTGAACGTCGTTTCCAAAAAGTGTTTGTAGATGAACCGAGCGTAGAAGACACCATTGCTATTTTACGTGGCTTAAAAGAGCGTTATGAAATCCACCACCACGTACAAATTACTGACCCGGCTATTGTGGCGGCGGCAACCTTGTCCCATCGTTACATTTCCGATCGTCAGTTGCCGGATAAAGCCATCGACTTAATCGATGAAGCGGCTTCCAGCATTCGGATGGAAATTGACTCTAAACCACAGCCGTTAGATCGCTTAGATCGCCGTATTATCCAACTCAAATTGGAACAACAGGCGTTACAAAAAGAAGATGATGATGCCAGCCGCAAACGCTTGGAAATGTTAGAAAAAGAATTGGCGGAAAAAGAACGGGAATATGCTGAATTAGAAGAGGTGTGGAAATCAGAAAAAGCGGCGCTTTCCGGTGCGCAACACATTAAAGCGGAATTGGAAAACGCCCGTACGCAAATGGAACAAGCCCGCCGTGCCGGTGATTTGAACAAAATGTCCGAATTACAATATGGCAAAATTCCGGAATTAGAAAAACAATTAGCGGCAGCAGAAGGTGCGGAAGGCAAAGAAATGAGCCTGTTGCGTTATCGTGTGACTGACGAGGAAATTGCGGAAGTGCTTTCCCGCGCTACCGGCATTCCGGTCTCCAAAATGATGGAAGGTGAAAAAGAAAAACTCTTACGCATGGAAGAAGAATTGCACAAACGTGTTATCGGACAAAATGAAGCCGTGGACGCTGTGGCGAATGCGATTCGTCGTAGTCGTGCCGGTCTTTCCGATCCAAATCGCCCAATTGGTTCCTTCTTATTCCTTGGACCAACCGGCGTGGGTAAAACCGAATTGTGCAAAACCTTGGCGAAATTCTTGTTTGATAGCGAAGATGCCATGGTGCGTATCGATATGTCCGAATTCATGGAAAAACACAGCGTGTCTCGTTTGGTCGGTGCACCTCCGGGCTATGTGGGTTATGAAGAAGGCGGTTATTTAACCGAAGCCGTACGTCGCCGTCCATATTCTGTGATTTTGCTCGACGAAGTGGAAAAAGCACACAATGATGTGTTCAACATTTTATTGCAAGTGTTAGATGACGGCCGTTTAACCGACGGACAAGGCAGAACCGTGGATTTCCGCAATACGGTGGTGATCATGACCTCTAACTTAGGTTCTGATTTGATTCAAGGTAATCAAACCGAAAGCTACGATGAAATGAAAGCCTTGGTGATGTCTGTGGTGAGCCAACATTTCCGTCCGGAATTTATTAACCGAATTGACGAAACTGTGGTGTTCCACCCGTTGAATAAAGACAACATTCGCGCCATTGCGGAAATTCAGTTAAAACGCTTAATCAACCGCATGGAAAGCCGTGGCTATGTGTTGCACTTTACGGACAACACCCTCAATTTCATTAGCGAAATCGGCTATGACCCGATTTACGGCGCACGTCCGTTAAAACGTGCGATTCAACAAGAAATTGAGAACCCGTTAGCGCAACAAATCCTTTCCGGCAGTTTGCTACCGGAAAAACCGATTAGCGTCGATTACGTTGACAGAAAAATTGTGGCTAAACAATAGGTTATCTTAAATGCAAAAGTGCGGTTAATTTCAACCGCACTTTTTTGTTTCTTTAATCTGTCTTTTTTAATTCTTTTAAAAAGGCAACAAGCATTGTCTTTTGTGGTGTCGTTAATTCCTGCCAATATCTATCTAATTCATCATGATTCCATTCTGCCAACTCCATACAATCTGCAAAAAAGTAGCTAATCGGTGTTTTTAGAAAACTAGCAATCGCGACTAAATGAGACATGTTGATTTTGTTTGTACCGCGTTCATAGCGAGAAAGTTGTGGTTGAGAAATATCGACATATTCAGACAGTTTTTCTGCTGTGTAACCCAGTTCTTTACGTTTTTGTTGGATGCGTTGTCCGACTGCGCGATCTACATCACTTGCGATTGGTTGAACCATAAATTCTTTTGCTATTTTATTCATCTATAGCATTATTTTTTATGATTTTTTGCATTGACTGAATATCTTAGTGAGCATATAATTTTATTAAATATGCGTAAATCGCATATTTAATTCAGTAAAATTTAGAATACTAACAGAGGTAATTTATGATTAACCTAAAGAAAATAACCATTTTATTTGCTGGATTAGCTAGTGCTTCTCAAGCATTTGCTTATTGGGAATCTGCTAACTTAGAAGAAGAAATTCAAAGTAGCGGTATATATAGTACCTGCATATATGAAAGTACCTCAGGTTATAGATTTTCAATTCAGAACAGAGGATTTTGTCCCTTAATTGTCCAAGTAGATCCTGAAACAGGGAGAGTAAAAAAATAACTATGAAAACCTATAATCTAACACTAAGATTCATTTGTAATAATGAAGAAAAACATGCTCATATGATAGAGAGTATGGCTTCTAAAGGATACATTTTTCTAGAAACAAAAAAAGAATTGGTAAACAATCAAGATATAAGAATAATCTTAGTCTTTTTTAAATCAGATCTTATAAATGATGAGTTAGATCAATTTAAATCTAAAATATCAGAAGATTTGGATGATATTAAAGATTGTTTTTCAGATTATGAGATTAAAGTAATTATCTAATAAATAGTAGATCAGAAATGGTCTACTATTTTTTCTATCTCTCTTAAAATTTATTTAAAAAAATTATTATCAATAATTGAAATCCCTCTAAAATTAGAATATGACATAATAAGGTTCAGAAAATGAAGATTAAAGAAATAGTAGGTATAAAAGACACAGCCATATCTTTTTGGGAAGATATTTATAAAGAATATAAAGATATTGATTTATCAACGGTTGATATTCTAGATGTTGTTGATCATTTGAATGAAATATTTAAAATTTACTTTCCTACTATAAGTATTGGTTTTAGATATTATCCTGAAATAACAGGAAGAATATTCCTGATAAACTTGGATTATTATAATATTGATAATCTCATTTATCTGTGGTTTTTAGATAGAGAAAAAATTGATTTCGGTATAAAAATATCTTTAATTGAAGAGAATACGATAAATCAATATAAATTAGATTTTGCGGATTCCTATAACATTCAATTTAATTTATCAAAAAATCAAAGTTTGATTGATCTTGAGTTTTTTTCTAAAAACATAAGTGAAGATAGATTTGATATTGCCTTTGTAATTATTCGATTTGTTTTAGGTGAATGGAGTATGTACAGCAAACTAAATTCAATAAGAATGTTAGAGTATATGCCAGAAAATCCTATACCTCTATCTAAACTATACGATACATTTAATAATATATGGATTAATGAGCTAGGACATTCTGGCAAAAATGAAGGATATCATTTTGATAGATATCTTCTCCCAGCATTATCAGGTGAAGAGGTAGGGATAATGAATGGCTTTATCCCTATGCGAAACAAGTTGGCAAATCACTTAGTTGGTTCTTTTGATTATCCATTTTCTTTTTTTATGTTTATAACATTAGAGAATGGATATAATGAAGATGAAATAAATACATTTGAAAGCTCTATTTTTGATATCTATGAAAAAGGTAAAGGAATTATAACTGTAAGAACAAGGCAACCAAGTGAAAATAGATATAGTGTATATGGATATTGTGCTCAGCCTGAACTAATTTATACACATCTTACATCATTATTAAAAAGCTACTCCAAATTTAATGCTGAAATAAATATATTATTTGATCAGAACTGGTATGGTTACCGACATTGGGTGTTAGATAAGAACATAAGGATGGATTTATCTGAGATAAATGAATTAATAACTTCATCTAAACAAAATTCTACTGAACAACCAATCAATAAACAGCCCAAAAAATCATTTTTTCAAAGATTATTTAAGCGATAAACAAAAGCCATTTAGTGAATGCTAAATGGCTTTTTTGTTATCTCAATGACAGAAAGTGCGGTCGCTTTTTGATGTGTTTTCAATGCGGTTATTCGCTGTGTTGTTCAAACCAGCTTTCTAAAATTAAGCAAGCGGAAATGCCGTCCACTTTGCTTTTATTTAAAGCTCGATAACCACCGCGACTGAAAATTTCACTGCGGGCTTCTGTGGTTGTGAGGCGTTCATCCTGTAATTCCACCGGTAAATTAAAGCGTCCGCTCAAGCGATTAGCAAATTTTTTAGCGCGTAAGGTCAGTTCTTGTTCGGTGCCATCCATATTCAGCGGCAAACCAACAACTAATCGTGCCGGCTGCCATTCTTTGATGACGTTACCAATAGCGTCCCAATCAGGAATGCCGTCTTGCGCTTTAAATGCCGGCAGTGACTGTGCCGTGCCGGTGATGCTTTGACCCACTGCACAGCCAATGCTTTTTGTGCCGAAATCAAAGGCTAAAACTGTAATGCCCATTAACAATGTCCTACTTGACCGACAAAATTATGCGTATCAATGCCAAGCAATTGATTGGCAGCAAACCAGCGTTGATCGCATGGCAAATCAAACAAAATTTGTTCCGTCGCCGGCACGACCAGCCAAGAATCATGGGCAATTTCTTGCTCCAACTGATTAGCTTCCCAACTGGCACAACCTAAAGCAACCAAATATTTTTCCGGTTCTTCAAAGGTGCCAAATGTATCTACTACATCGGCAGACGTTGTTAGCACAAGATTATCATTCACCTTATAACTGTGATTAAATACTTTTGGAACAGGCGTATGCAAAATGAAACCGCGATCAACGTTCACCGGCCCACCGGCAAGCACCAATTTATTGTTATAAGTGCGGTCGGTTACCATCATGAAATTCATTTTTGCACTCAGTTCTGCAATGGTTAAGTCGGTGGGCTGATTAATCACCAATCCCATAGACCCTTTTTCATTATGTTCACAAATATAAATGACTGTCCGATAAAAATAACTGTCCTCTAAATTTGGCATAGCAATGAGCAAATGATCTTGTAAATCCATCATAATGTTTCCCCCAAATCACCAAAACAGACTTGCAACGCGGTTATTGCTGCCATTGCTGCCGTTTCGGTGCGTAATACACGTTTTCCTAATAACACTTCCACAAAACCTTGTTGTTCGGTTTGTGCGATTTCTTGCGCTGATAAGCCGCCTTCAGAACCAATTAATAAGCGCACGCCGGCAGTAGGTATCTTTGGCAATGTGCGAATGGAATGTGTTGCTCTCGGATGAAGATTTAATTTCAGTGCGCCATCTTGTTCGGCACACCATTGTTGTAATTTCATTAATGGGCGAATTTCCGGAATTTTATTCCGGCCACATTGTTCACACGCCGCAATGGCTATTTTTTGCCATTGTTGGATTTTTTTCTCCATACGATCACCGTCTAATTTCACGCCACAACGTTCCGACCACAGCGGTGTAATCACGTTCACGCCTAATTCAACGGATTTTTGAATGGTAAATTCCATGCGCTCACCACGCGAAATCACTTGCCCAAGGTGAATAAACAATGGGCTTTCCCGATCGTCAAATTGCTGGCTTAAAATTTCTACATCGACGCTTTTTTTACTCACCTGCGTAATCACCGCTTGGTATGTCTGGTTACTGCCATCAAAAAGTTCAAGGTGTTCACCGGGCTGCATACGCAAAACACGTCCCACATGATTTGTACCGTCTTCAGACAAGGTACAAAAAGTGAGATGATTCAACGATGTAGGATGATAAATTCTAGGTACTCGCATAATAGAACATTAACTAAAAATCATGGTTCTATCATAACAGAAAAGAAGAGAGCAAAGAGAGAAACGAGAAATTAATATTCCCATTTGGTCGGATCAATACCTAACTCACGCATAATCACTTTCGCTTCTTCAGGAATTTCATCGCTGCGCTCTTTGAGCAAATCTTCATCTGTTGGCAAAGGCTGACCTGTAAAGGCGTGCAAAAAAGCTTCACAAAGCAATTCACTGTTTGTTGCGTGGCGTAAATTACGAATTTGGCGACGAGTGCGTTCATTTGTCAAAATTTCAAGCACTTTAATTGGAATGGAAACCGTAATTTTTTTCACTTGTTCGCTTTTTTTGCCATGTTCTGCATAAGGGCTAATGTATTGTCCGTTCCAATTCGCCATAATTGATTCCTGAAATAACCTTAGTAATTATCTCGATATTCTAATAAAAAAGAATAAAAATAACAATCTAGCCGTGAAGACTGCTAGATTTCCATGTGATGCGTCTGTCCTAGATGGAGGACCTCTTCATCAACTTAAAAGTGCGGTCAGTTTTTTCAATGTTTTTTCTGCCTCATGGCGAATTTTTAAGAAAATTCCCTTTCCGGAGGACGACTAACCCCATGAATTAACAGATAATGCGATTCTTTGCTTTAATAAAATCAATTAAGTCGGTAGAATACCTCTACTTTTTATCCATTTTTTAGAGGAAATCACTATGTCATTAGAAGTTTTAGATCAGTTAGAAAACAAAATTAAACAAGCCGTTGAAACCATTCAACTCCTTCAACTCGAAGTGGATGAATTAAAAGAAAAAAACGGCAGATCACAACAAGAAAACGATGCGTTACGCAGTGAAAACGAACAATTAAGAAGCGAACATCAAAATATTCAAGAACGTTTACGCTCACTTTTAGGCATCACTGACAGTATCTAATGATTATTTATTAAACCAAGGCTTAGTTAATCTAAGCCTTCTTTTTTTGGGAGAAAAAATGCAACCTCACATTTGCTTAATCACCGGCAGCACTTTAGGCGGTGCCGAATATGTTGCCGAACACATAGAAAACCGATTACAACAACAAGGTTTCAGTACTGAATTGCACCACGGCCCGGCATTAAATGACGTAATCAATGAAAAATTATGGCTAGTGGTGACTTCCACCCATGGCGCAGGCGAATTACCGGATAACCTCAAACCTTTATTTGAAGCTCTGGATGCAAGTAATAACGATCTTTCTCACTTAAGATTTGCGGTGATCGGTTTAGGAAATTCTGATTACGATACCTTTTGCTTTGCCGTGGATAAAGTAGAACAAAGTTTGCTGGCAAAAAGTGCGGTCAAAATAACCGATGCTTTACGCATTGATGTCTTAACAGAATCTGATCAAGAACAGTGCGCAGAAGACTGGTTACCTAATTTTACGCATAATATTTAATCAATAAAAAAGCAAACAGCATGTGGATAACTTCGTTGATTATTGTTAAAAATCTGTTTTTATGTGATGAATAAATTCTGATACTAATCAACCTGTGGATAAATAAGGAAGTTATACACAAGAATTAACGGTATCGATCGGGAAGATCTTAACACGTTTGGAAATGATCTATGTGTTTCATTTACAACGTAAAAATGATCTTATTCAATGGTTTTGATGATCCTTATAATAGTAATAATAAAAGATCTCTACATAAAGATCTTATTTCTTATTAGTGAAGATCCTTCTCCCGATCCCTCTTTTTTCTTTCACTGAAACGCATCTTTTAACCACCTAAGATTTTCAGTAAAATAGCGACCAATTTTTTCAAGGATCAACAGATCCGTACCTCATTTAAAATAGAGATCATTCATAATCATGTTTTACACTGAAACCTATGATGTCATCGTGATCGGTGGCGGTCATGCAGGAACAGAAGCCACATTGGCACCTGCACGTATGGGATTAAAAACCCTATTACTTACTCATAATGTCGATACTCTCGGACAAATGTCTTGTAACCCGGCGATTGGTGGAATTGGCAAAGGGCATTTAGTAAAAGAAGTGGATGCCATGGGCGGATTAATGGCGCATGCCGCCGATAAAGCCGGTATTCAATTTCGTACATTAAACAGCAGTAAAGGCCCGGCCGTACGCGCAACACGTGCGCAAGCGGATCGTGTGTTATATCGTCAAGCCGTCAGAATTGCCCTTGAAAATCAACCGAATTTAGATATTTTCCAACAAGAAGCCACGGATATTTTGATCGAACAAGATCGTGTAACCGGTGTTACAACGAAAATGGGGCTTACGTTTCATGCAAAATCCGTTATCTTAACAGCAGGTACCTTCTTAGCCGGTAAGATCCATATTGGTTTACAAAATTATGAAGGGGGACGTGCAGGTGATCCGGCTTCGGTAACCCTCTCTCATCGTTTAAGAGATCTTGGTTTACGTGTGGATCGTTTAAAAACCGGAACACCACCGCGTATTGATGCGCGTACGATCAATTTTGAAGTCTTAGCTAAACAACATGGTGATGCGGTATTGCCGGTGTTTTCTTTTATGGGATCCGTTTCTGATCACCCGCAACAAATTCCTTGTTATATCACCCACACCAATGAACAAACTCATGATGTGATCCGTAATAACTTGGATCGTAGCCCAATGTATACCGGTGTCATTGAAGGGATCGGGCCGCGTTATTGTCCATCGATCGAAGATAAAGTAATGCGTTTTGCGGATCGTAATTCGCATCAAATTTATTTAGAACCGGAAGGCTTAACCAGCAATGAAGTTTATCCGAATGGGATTTCAACCAGTTTACCTTTTGACGTGCAAATGGGTATCGTCAATTCCATGAAAGGATTGGAAAATGCCCGCATTGTGAAGCCGGGTTATGCCATTGAATATGATTATTTTGATCCCCGTGATTTAAAACCCACCTTAGAAACCAAATCCATTCAAGGTTTATTCTTTGCCGGTCAAATTAATGGTACGACCGGTTATGAAGAAGCAGCAGCACAAGGCTTATTAGCTGGGATTAATGCAGGTCTTTATGTACAAGAGAAAGAAGCCTGGTTTCCGCGCCGTGATCAGGCTTACACCGGTGTATTGGTGGATGACCTTTGTACATTAGGAACAAAAGAACCCTATCGCGTGTTTACCTCTCGTGCGGAATACCGTTTGTTATTGCGTGAAGATAATGCCGATATTCGTTTAACGCCAATTGCCCATGAATTAGGGTTAATTGATGACGCACGCTGGGCTCGTTTTAACCAAAAAATGGAAAATATCGAGCAAGAGCGTCAACGCTTACGCAGTATTTGGTTGCATCCACGTTCTGAATACCTAGAAGAAGCCAATAAAGTATTAAATAGCCCATTAGTGCGTGAAGCCAGTGGTGAAGATTTATTACGCCGTCCGGAAATGACTTACGATATTTTGACTTCCTTAACACCATATCAACCGGCAATGGAAGATAAAGAAGCGGTAGAACAAGTAGAAATAGCCATTAAATATCAAGGCTATATCGAGCATCAACAAGAAGAAATCGAAAAACAAAAACGCCACGAAAATACAGCTATTCCGGCCCACTTTGATTACAGTAAAGTTTCCGGTTTATCTAACGAAGTGCGGGCAAAATTGGAACAACATCGTCCGGTCTCTATCGGACAAGCGAGCCGTATTTCCGGTATTACGCCGGCAGCAATTTCTATCATTCTGGTAAATTTGAAAAAGCAAGGCATGTTAAAACGTGGTGAATAATGACTAATATAGACATTCAGTTGGCGGATAAGCTAAAAACATTGTTAAAACAGACCGCACTTTCTGTGACAGAACAACAGCAACAACAGTTAGTGAAGCTGGTTTTGCTGCTGAATAAATGGAATAAGGCTTATAATCTGACGTCTGTACGTGATCCACAGGAAATGGTGGTTAAACATATTTTAGACAGTCTTGTGGTGAGCCCTTATTTACAGGGTGATCGTTTTATTGATGTTGGTACTGGCCCGGGTTTACCAGGCTTGCCTTTAGCTATTGTTAATCCGCAAAAACACTTTGTTTTATTAGATAGCTTGGGTAAACGGATCAGCTTTATTCGCAATGCGGTACGTGAGTTAGAGCTTACCAATGTTGAAGCGGTGTTGAGTCGTGCGGAAGAATATCAATCCGATCACCAATTTGACGGGGTATTAAGTCGTGCTTTTGCCTCGTTAAAAGAAATGACAGACTGGTGCCATCATTTACCGAAAAAAGAGGGGAATTTTTATGCCTTAAAAGGCCTCTATCACGATGAGGAAGTTCAAGCCTTGGAGGGGAAATTTATGGTTAAAGAGGTGGTTAAGCTCCATGTTCCTGAGCTTGTAGGTGAACGACATTTAATCATTCTGCATTAAATTTCTAAAAGTGTGATTTATTTAACAGTTTTCCCCTTTTTTAAGTTGAATCTCTCAGTGCTAAATGTATAATTAACCAGTTTTTGCATACTAAAAAGTAATGTGATGTCTAGGATTTTAACGCAAGCAAAATATTGTTACCAAAAATCAATATGGATTGAAATGGGGATTTTACTCATTATCGGTGCGTTAATTTCACTTTGGCAGTGGAAAAGTGCGGTTGATTTTTGTCTTGGATTTTTCTGTGCTTTTCTGCCTTTTTGTGCTTTTGTGTATCTTATTTTTTATCGTAAACAGCATTTATCAACAAAATTGACCGCACTTTATCGTGGGGAAGCGGTAAAGTTTGCATTAACGATACTATGTATTATTGCTGCGTTTAAAGGATTTCATGTAAGTGAATTCATTTTATTTTTTGCAGGTTTTTTCGTGGCATTAGTGTTGAACAATGTCGTTCCATTTTTGCTGAACAGGTCTTAATTTTAAGTTTTATATAAAGGGTCAACTATGTCCGGACAAACAACCTCTGAGTATATCGGCCACCATTTGTCTTTTTTAAAGACCGGTGAGGGTTTTTGGCATATTCATGTCGATACGCTGTTTTTCTCTATCGTATCAGCCATTATTTTCCTTTTCGTTTTTTCACGTGTTGCGAAAAAAGCGACACCGGGCGTACCAAGCAAAATGCAATGTTTGGTCGAAATTTTAGTGGAATGGGTCAATGGTATCGTAAAAGAAAACTTTCATGGCCCACGCAATGTTGTTGCACCGTTAGCATTAACTATTTTTTGTTGGGTATTCATTATGAATGCCATCGACTTAATCCCAGTCGATTTTCTTCCACAATTCGCAGGTTTGTTCGGTATTCACTATTTGAGAGCTGTGCCAACAGCAGATATTAGTGCAACGCTCGGCATGTCAATCTGTGTCTTTTTCTTAATTCTTTTCTATACAGTAAAATCTAAAGGTTTTGGTGGATTGGTTAAGGAATATACCTTACACCCATTTAATCACTGGGCGTTTATTCCAGTTAACTTTATTCTTGAAACCGTTACTTTACTGGCTAAACCAATTTCTCTCGCATTCCGTTTATTCGGTAATATGTATGCAGGGGAATTAATCTTTATTCTCATTGCTGTGATGTATTCTGCCAATATGGCAATTGCGGCATTGGGGATTCCATTACACCTTGTTTGGGCGATTTTCCATATTTTGGTCATTACGCTACAAGCATTCATCTTTATGATGTTGACGGTGGTTTACTTAAGTATCGCTTATAACAAAGCAGATCATTAATTTTATTTTTTATTAACCGGCTCTAGGGCTAAACTTAACTTCTATTGGAGAACATTATGGAAACTGTAATTACAGCTACAATTATCGGTGCATCAATCCTTCTTGCATTCGCAGCATTAGGTACAGCTATCGGCTTTGCTATTTTAGGCGGTAAATTCTTAGAATCTTCCGCTCGCCAACCAGAGCTTGCTTCTAGCTTGCAAACAAGAATGTTTATCGTTGCAGGTTTATTGGATGCGATTGCGATGATTGCTGTTGGTATTTCTTTACTTTTCATTTTCGCAAACCCATTCATCGGTTTATTACAATAATCACCTTATTTGCTTATCAACGTAAAACAAGCAGATTAAGGAGGACGTTGTGAATCTAAATGCAACATTGATTGGTCAACTAATTGCGTTTGCAATTTTCGTGTGGTTCTGCATGAAATTTGTTTGGCCACCAATTATTAGTGCAATTGAAAAACGTCAAAGCCAAATTGCGAATGCTTTAGCTTCTGCTGAAGCGGCGAAAAAAGAACAAGCAGATACTAAAATGCTTGTTGAAAAGGAAATTTCTGAAGCGAAAATTCAAGCGCAAGAAATTTTAGATTTAGCCAATAAACGTCGCAATGAAGTTTTAGACGAAGTGAAGGCAGAAGCCGAAGAACTTAAAGCGAAAATCATTGAACAAGGCTATGCTGAGGTTGAAGCTGAACGTAAACGTGTTCAAGAAGAATTACGTGTAAAAGTTGCGTCTTTGGCCATTGCAGGTGCTGAAAAAATTGTTGGACGTACTGTGGATGAAGCAGCCAACAATGATATTATTGATAAATTAGTTGCAGAACTATAAGAAGGTTGAGCTTATGTCAGAATTAACTACCATAGCTCGCCCTTATGCTAAAGCAGCGTTTGATTTTGCCGTTGAACAAAGTACATCTGACAAAAGTGCGGTAGAAAAATGGAATGAAATGTTAGGTTTTCTTGCTGAATTAGTGAAAAACGAAACAATGCAAAATTATCTAACAGGTTCTCTTTCTGCACAAAAATTAGCAGATACGGTGATCTCAATTTGTGGTGAACAATTAGATCAATATGGGCAAAACTTAGTTCGGTTAATGGCTGAAAATAAGCGTTTAACTGTTCTTCCGCAAGTTTTTAAAGAATTCCAACATTATGTTGAGGAATATAAAGCTATTGCGGAAGTGAACGTCATATCGGCTCAACCATTAAGCGTCATGCAACAAGAAAGAATTGCAGCCGCAATGGAAAAAAGATTAGCCCAAAAAGTTAAGTTAAATTGCAACGTTGATAGCTCGCTCATTGCCGGTGTTATCATTCGTACAGAGGATTTTGTCATAGACGGCAGTAGTCGCGGACAGCTTGCCCGTTTAGCAAATGAGTTGCAATTATAAGAGGATTAGAAAATGCAACTAAATTCAACTGAAATTAGTGAATTGATTAAAAAACGCATTGCTCAATTTGATGTGGTGAGCGAAGCCCGCAATACAGGAACGATTGTTTCTGTTAGTGATGGGATTATTCGTATCCATGGTTTAAGCGATGTGATGCAAGGCGAAATGATCGCCTTACCGGGCAACCGTTATGCCATGGCACTTAACCTTGAACGCGATTCGGTTGGTGCGGTAGTTATGGGGCCTTATGCCGATCTTGCCGAAGGAATGGAAGTGCAATGTACCGGCCGTATTCTTGAAGTGCCGGTTGGTCGTGGTTTATTAGGTCGTGTCGTAAACACCCTTGGCCAACCAATTGATGGTAAAGGTGAAATTGAAAATGACGGTTTTTCTCCGGTTGAAGTTATCGCGCCGGGTGTAATTGAACGTAAGTCCGTTGATCAACCTGTACAAACCGGTTATAAAGCGGTTGACTCCATGGTACCAATCGGTCGTGGTCAACGTGAATTGATTATCGGTGACCGTCAAACCGGTAAAACAGCATTAGCGATTGATGCCATCATTAACCAACGTAATTCAGGCATTAAATGTATCTATGTGGCAATTGGTCAAAAAGCGTCAACAATTGCTAACGTAGTACGTAAATTAGAAGAACATGGTGCATTAGCTAACACTATCGTAGTTGCGGCATCTGCGTCTGAATCTGCTGCATTACAATATTTAGCACCTTATGCCGGTTGTGCAATGGGTGAATATTTCCGCGATCGTGGTGAAGATGCATTAATCGTTTACGATGATCTTTCTAAACAAGCGGTAGCTTATCGTCAAATTTCCCTATTATTACGTCGTCCACCGGGTCGTGAAGCTTATCCTGGTGACGTATTCTACTTACACTCACGTTTACTTGAACGTGCTTCTCGTGTAAATGAAGAATACGTAGAAAAATTCACCAAAGGTGAAGTAAAAGGAAAAACAGGTTCTTTAACTGCACTTCCGATTATTGAAACTCAAGCGGGTGACGTTTCTGCATTCGTTCCAACCAACGTGATTTCTATTACCGATGGTCAGATTTTCTTAGAATCTAACTTGTTTAACTCCGGTATTCGTCCTGCGGTGAACCCGGGTATTTCGGTTTCTCGTGTAGGTGGTTCTGCACAAACTAAAGTGATTAAGAAACTTGCGGGTGGTATTCGTACTGCACTTGCACAATATCGTGAATTAGCGGCATTTGCTCAGTTTGCTTCAGATCTTGATGATGCAACCCGTAAACAACTTTCTCATGGTGAAAAAGTAACCGAATTGTTGAAACAAAAACAATTTTCTCCGCTTTCTGTTGCTGAGCAAGCCGTGGTGCTATTTGCGGTTGAATTTGGTTATTTAGACAATGTTGAGTTATCTAAAATTGCAAGTTTTGAAACCGCACTTCTAGATTATGCAAATCGTAATTATGCCGAGTTTATGCAAGAGCTTACTAAAACTGGTAACTATAATGATGAAATCAAAGATACATTAAAAGGTATTTTAGATAGTTTCAAAGCGAATAGTGCTTGGTAGTAACGGAGAAATAAGATGGCAGGTGCAAAAGAGATAAAAACCAAAATTGCCAGCGTACAAAGTACGCAAAAAATTACTAAGGCAATGGAAATGGTTGCAACCTCGAAAATGCGTAAAACGCAGGACCGTATGGCGGCATCTCGTCCGTATTCTGAAACTATCCGTAGTGTTATCAGCCATGTGTCTAAAGCAAGTATTGGTTATAAACACCCGTTCTTAGTTGAACGGGATGTAAAAAAAGTTGGTGTTTTAGTGATTTCTACCGATCGCGGAATGTGCGGTGGCTTAAACGTGAATTTGTTTAAAACCACACTTAACCAAATTAAAGACTGGAAATCTCAAAATGCAACGACTGAGCTTGGCTTGATTGGTTCTAAAGGAATTAGTTTTTTCCGTTCCCTTGGCTTTAATGTAAGAAGCCAACTTTCCGGTTTGGGCGATAACCCTTCTTTAGAAGAATTAATTGGTGTGGCAAATACCATGTTTGATGCCTATCGTAATGGAGAAATTGATGCAATTTATATTGCATATAATAAGTTCATTAATACGATGTCGCAAAAACCGGTTGTACAGCAATTAGTTCCTCTACCGGAAATAGAAGACGATCACTTAAGCGAAAGACAACAGGCATGGGATTATATTTACGAACCTGATCCAAAAGTGTTATTAGATAGCCTTTTAGTTCGTTATTTAGAATCTCAAGTTTATCAAGCGGTTGTAGATAATTTAGCTTCAGAACAAGCGGCTCGAATGGTAGCGATGAAAGCAGCAACAGATAATGCAGGTAATTTAATTAATGACCTACGGTTGGTGTATAACAAAGCTCGTCAAGCAAGTATCACAAATGAATTAAATGAAATCGTTGCCGGTGCGGCTGCGATTTAATAGAAGAGGAACGGTAATGGCGACAGGTAAAATTGTACAAATCATCGGTGCGGTGATTGACGTCGAATTTCCACAAGATGCAGTACCAAAAGTTTATGATGCATTAAATGTTGAAACAGGTTTAACCCTTGAAGTTCAACAACAATTAGGTGGCGGTGTGGTACGTTGTATCGCATTAGGTGCCTCCGATGGTTTAAAACGTGGTTTGAAAGTAGAAAACACAAATGCTCCAATTCAAGTACCGGTAGGAACGAAAACCCTTGGTCGAATTATGAACGTGTTAGGTGAGCCAATTGACGAACAAGGTCCAATTGGTGAAGAAGAACGTTGGTCTATTCACCGTTCTGCACCAAGCTACGAAGAACAATCAAACAGTACCGAATTATTAGAAACCGGTATTAAAGTTATCGACTTAATTTGCCCGTTTGCAAAAGGGGGTAAAGTTGGTTTATTCGGTGGTGCGGGTGTAGGTAAAACCGTAAATATGATGGAATTAATCCGTAATATCGCGATTGAGCACTCAGGTTACTCCGTATTTGCCGGTGTAGGTGAGCGTACCCGTGAAGGTAACGACTTCTACCACGAAATGAAAGATTCCAACGTATTGGATAAAGTATCTTTGGTTTACGGTCAAATGAATGAGCCACCGGGTAACCGTTTACGCGTTGCGTTAACCGGTTTAACCATGGCGGAAAAATTCCGTGATGAAGGTCGTGATGTATTGTTCTTCGTGGATAATATCTATCGTTATACTCTTGCTGGTACTGAGGTATCTGCGCTTTTAGGCCGTATGCCATCAGCGGTAGGTTACCAACCGACCCTTGCGGAGGAAATGGGTGTATTACAAGAGCGTATTACTTCAACTAAAACTGGTTCTATCACGTCTGTACAAGCGGTTTACGTGCCTGCGGATGACTTGACTGACCCATCTCCGGCAACAACCTTCGCGCACTTAGACTCAACCGTTGTATTGAGCCGTCAAATTGCGTCTTTAGGTATTTATC
>CAUQGU010000030.1:0-19917 GCA_963517645.1 uncultured Haemophilus sp.
ATTCTTCTAATTCAGAATAATCTTGCAATACTTTGGTATGTTGGCGGATGTGCGACAATTCTTGTTCCACTTGAGGCAGAAGTTCTTGTTTTGGATCGTGGATTAATAATCCATTTTCCGCATCTAAACGCCATGCGCGCGGGTTTAAGTTGTTCCCCGTTAAAAGAATATACTGGTTGTCCACCCAAACACCTTTGAGGTGATAAGTGTTATCGCCATCTTTCCATAAACGCACAGTTAAATGGCCGTTTTTAATGTAAGCATCAAATTTCTCACAGAAACGACGAAGATTGCTTTCATATAAATAAGGTAATGCACCTGCCATTTTAAACGGCTGCTCAGGTGGAATATAGAAATCATTCGCGACTTTGTCTCCGACAATAATTTCTACGCTTTTACCTTGTTCTAACAAATGGGCAATTTTACTTCTTAGCGTGCGCGGGAAGTTGAAATAAGGCGTGCAAATCACCAATTTTTCCTGCACTTGTAAGAATAAATCTTCAATAACTTGGTTTAATTCATTGCCTGATGCACCTAAACCAAAAAGTGGTGAAATGGTTAAAACATCTGAAAAACCAACCGCACTTTCCAACTGATATTCCGCATGGGCAGATAAGTTTTTACGATAAGCTTTTATTGCACTACGAATTTCTTTGGTGCGAGGGCGATTAGCCACATCTAATGGATGTACTGCGCTGAAATCCAATAAATAATCATTGATGAAATTAACCATCGAGTCGGCAAGTGCAGCATTATGGATTTTTTGATAGCGGTCGTAGCGGTATTTATCTTGTTGTTGTAAATACACGTTATTGATACTTGCGCCGCTGTAAAGTACGGTATCATCAAACACAAAGCCTTTAATATGCAATACACCGAAGACTTCGCGGGTATTAATTGGCACACCGAAGAACATATTGGGTTCATCGGGAAGTTGATAGGTTTGGCGTTGTTCACAATACCAATCAGCGTTAGTGGCAGATTTTTCTGCACCGAGTAAATTGCGTTGTCCGCGATGCCAATCTACTAAAATTTTCACATCCAATTCAGGATGATCTTGTTTTACGCGATAAATTTCATTGAGAATTTCTTGTCCCGCTTCATCTTTTTGCCAATAAAGCGCGGTTACGTAAATGCGTTTTTTAGCTTGGCGAATTAATTCTATAATTTGTGCTTTGAATTCAAGCGGACTAAACAGAAACTCAACCTGTTCTGCCTGTAAAGGAAGAAAAGGCAAATTTTTTAAATTTTGTTCTGCTCGTTTAGCTTTATTGATTAACATAATCGATCTCTACACTAAAAATTAATGCTCTAGTTTACAATATTTCCTTTGTGGATTGATAGAAAAAAGGTTTTTTTTCGTTATAATGCTCACAAATTTTCGCATTTTTTGGCGAATTATTATCCAATTTTTCCTTCGAGAAGCAAATTATGAGCAATTCACGCAAACCATCATTCCAAACAAATTCCACCAAATCTTTTCAAGAGTGTAGCCCAAAACGTGCATTTAATGACAAAGAACGTCGCTTTGATGATCGTCGTAATAATGAAAAACGTGAGGGAAATCGACTGCACTTTGATAAAAAACGGGATGATCGTAAACCTTCTCGTGGTTTCCAACGGCAAGAAGTGAGAGAACCGAAAATTGCTGAACTTTCATTAAATAAAGCCAATGGTGAAAGCGGCGCGGTAAAAGTAACGGTGAAAAGTACTGGCGTGAGCTATAAACCGAAAGAAAAGAAAACGGGCGCATTATCACCTCGAGCACCGGAGAAAATTAAAAAGAACCGTGCTGAAGAAATGAAAGTGTATGGTGAAAATGCTTGCTTAGAATTGTTTGCAGAGCGTCCGGAGAGCATTGTTCGCGTATGGGCAACGGTGCAAATGGCACATAGAATTGGCGAGATTTTCAGTTATTTAGCCGCGAATAAAAAAGTGTATCACGTGGTGGATAGCGAAGAGCTAAGTTTAGTAAGTGGTACCGAGCATCATGGTGGCATTTGTATGTTAGTGAAAAAACAACGTACTTTTTCTTTGCAAGGTTATTTAGATGTACCGCGTCAAGAAGACTACTTAGTGGTGCTTGATCAAGTCAATAATGCGCAGAACCTAGGTGGCGTTGTGCGTACTTGCGCCTTCTACGGCATTAAAAATGTGGTAACAAATCAAGTTGAACAGCTTTATGCACCAGCTGCGATGCGTGTGGCTGAAGGCGGAATGGAGCATATTCGTATTTTAGAAACAGAAAGTACTGAAATCGCTTTAGAGGCTTTACGTAAAGCTGGCTATCAGATTATTCATGTCTCAACCAACAAACAAGGTGTTGCGTTGGAACAACTCAAATTTGCAGCAAAAGTTGCATTAGTCTTGAGTGAAGGCAGCACAGATGATATTCGTGAGAAAGAAGATGTGAATGTGCGTCTTTCGTTAAGTAATCCATTAAAAACCGGATTAAATATTGCGGTAAATACAGGAATTTTGTTAGCGCATTGGTATGTGAAATAACCTCAAGTGCGGTTATTTTTACACTTATTTTTAAGGTTGGCAGATGTCGGCCTTTTTCTTTTTTTAAATGATGACTCACTCAATTTTTCATCTTTCTTTCATAAAGTTTTTGGGGGAAGTTGGACAAAAGATCTATACTATTTCGAGTAGTTATTTAACAGGGAGTTTTTATGCCTGAACGTTCAGCCAATATTAGTACACATGATCCTTTCGGAAGTTTATTAGGTTATGCACCGGGTGGGATTGCGATTTATTCATCAGATTATCATACAGCCGATGAGAAAGAGTATCCGGATGATGCAGCCTTTCGCAGTTATTTGGGAAGAGAGTACATGGGCTACAAATGGCAATGTGTAGAATTTGCGCGCCGTTATTTATATCTCAATCATGGTATGGTGTTTACTGATGTAGGAATGGCTTACGAGATCTTTTCTCTACGATTTTTACGTCAAGTGGTAAATGATGCCTTATTACCCTTACAAGCCTTTGCAAATGGTTGCAAACGTAAGCCTGAAGCTGGCGCTCTTTTAATTTGGCAAGAGGGTGGCGAATTTAAACATACGGGGCATGTGGCGATTATTACCGAAGTCTTAGAGGATAAAATCCGCATTGCTGAGCAAAACGTGATTCACTCTCGCTTACCAAGCGGGCAGCAATGGACGCGTGAATTACCGATGACGGTTTCTGAAAGTGGTTATTTTCTGCATGATACCTTTGATGATACCGAAATTTTAGGTTGGATGATCCAAACGGAAGACACCGAGTACAGTCTGCCACAGCCAATGCCTGAAAAAGAGAAACTTGAAATTCATGCAGAACATATTGAAAACAAGGGGCAATTTGAACATAAATGGCTGAATGAGCAAAATGAATTTGAAGCCGCTTATGTGAAAGCAATGGGCGGGCATAAAGTTAGCCATTCTGACCAATATCGTTACTTTACGATGTCTGAAACAGCACAGCATGAGTTGATTCGTGCAACTAATGAATTGCATTTAATGTATTTACATGCCACAGATAAAGTTTTAAAAGACGATAAGCTATTAGAATATTTCAATATTCCAAAATTATTATGGCCTCGCTTACGGTTGTCTTGGCAAAATCGCCGTTATCAAACCATTACGGGGCGTTTAGATTTCTGCATGGATAGTCGTGGATTGAAAGTGTATGAATACAACGCAGATTCAGCCTCTTGCCATGCGGAAGCCGGTGAGTTTATGAATCTATGGGCAATCCAAGGTGGATTGAATATTGGTGAAAATCCTGCTGATGGTTTACGTAATGCATTAGCGGATTGTTGGAAACACAGTGAAGCGACGCCGCTTGTTCATATTATGCAAGATCATGATGATGAAGAAGATTACCACTCATTGTTTATGCGTAACGCACTGGTTCAAGCCGGATTTCAAGCCAAAATTATTCATGGCACAGAGGGATTGCATTGGGATAGCCGCGGCCGTTTGATCGATGATGAAGACAATCAGATAAAAACGGTGTGGAAAACATGGGCTTGGGAAACCATGTTAGAACAACTCCGTGAAGATGCAACAGGCATAGAAGTAGCACCACCAATTCGTACAGGATATCCAGAAGATAAAGTGCGGTTAATTGATGTGTTACTTCGTCCGGAGGTCTTGGTTTATGAGCCACTTTGGACAGCTATTCCAAGTAATAAAGCGATCTTACCTGTATTATGGTCATTATTCCCAAATCATCGTTATCTACTCGAAGCAGGATTTGAATTGACATCTGAACTGATTAAGAATGGTTACGCGCAAAAACCAATTGCAGGTCGTCGAGGTGATAATGTGAAACTCATTGGTGAGTGTAAATCTGTACTCGATAGTACAGACGGTCGTTTTGATAAGCAGGAAAGTATTTATCAACAGCTTTGGTGTTTACCAAAAGTGGAAGACCAATATGTTCAGGTTTGTACTTTCACTGTAGGGGGGCATTATGGTGGTAGCTGTTTACGCTCAGACCCGAGTTTGGTTATTATGGGAAACAGTGATATGCAACCGTTAAGAGTATTATTAGATAAATCTTTCCTTAAGAAATAAAAATAAAATCGGCACTCAATGGGTGCCGATTTGTTATTGTTAATTTATAAAATTATTTTGCTTCTTTGTTATCAGTTGGTTTTTCATCTGTTTTTAACATATCAGCAGGAATAAAAGTTTGTTGTACTTTTGACATATCTGGAAGATGGTGTGCAATCCCTTTGTGACAGTCGATACAGGTTTTGTTTTGTTCCTGTGCAAGTGCGTGCATTTGTTGTGCCACAGTTTTTTGTTGTGAGTAATCCATATCATTAAAGTTATGGCAGTTACGACACTCTTGTGAGTTATTCGCTTTCATACGCGCCCATTCGCGTTCAGCCATTTCTAAACGATGTTTTTCAAATTTCTCTTTAGTATCAACTTTACCCGTATAGTATGCTAATACTTCAGTAGAAGCCTGCATTTTACGAATCATTTTTGGCACAAATTCATGAGGAACGTGACAGTCAGAACAAATCGCTTTCACACCTGAACGGTTGCTAAAGTGAATTGATGCTTGGTATTCAGGTACAACATCGTTAGTATGACAATCTGAACAGAATTGTTCAGTATTAGTTGCTGACATACCGATATTAAATAGGTTAGTTCCAACAATAGTACCAATGATAGTTAATAAAATCACCCCACCAATTGCCATTTTGCTCGGCGAGCGTAACCAACGACAAACTTTTTGAATGCTTGATTTAATCATGGTTTAGCTCCTTATTTACCTTGCGTTTTACGAATGGTTTCGAATTTATTTTGAATAATTGGATTTACGTTAGTTTGCTGAACGTGGCATTGTAAACAGAAATAACGACGAGGTGAGGTACCTTCTGTTTTTTGGCCATCTCGTGTTAAAAAATGACTTTCAGGTACGCGAGGTGCCCCCGTTGTTGGAGCAACATCCGGAGAGTGGCAGCCTAAACATTGGTTTGCATTTTTTGTTACTTGTAAGCCACGTACACTATGCGGGACAAGTGGGGGCTGATTTGGGAAAGTTACTGGAATATTGCCTACATCTTTATAAGGGTTAGTAAATGCAGGTGCAATACTTTCTGTTGCTTTGTCGATGCTATTTGCAACTTGTGGCGCATCAGCAAATGCCAATCCGCTACATAAAGCTAGCATGAAAATAAATGATTTTTTCATGAAATCCACTCCATTAAATAATTAAATATTTTTAATTTTTATTTGTTTCTCAAATCGAGATCCAAATGTAAATACATTTTCTGCGCACACGTCAATACAGCGTCCACAAGTAATACAATCTTTTGCCAATATAATTTGGCTATCTTCAGGTCCACCGTGTAAAGGAAGTCTTAAAACTTGCGGTTCTGGGCAAATATTATAACAGTCCATACAACGGTCACAGCGATCGCGATCGATTACATTAATTTTTATTAGGCTTTTAGCTCCAATGACACCATAGATTGCACCAATTGGACAAAGGTGACCACACCAGCCATGCTCAGCAACAAGTAAGTCAAATAAAAAGATGACTGCGACCAACCAAAGGGTTGCACCTGTTCCAAAGACAAAGATACGTCCAAGTGCCGCGACAGGATTTATCCACTCCCATAAGAGCGTACCCGTTATTGCACTACCAACTAAAATGACGGCTAAAATCACATAGCGAAGTTGACGTGAAATTTTTAATGATTGTCGAATACCTAATTTTCTACGTAACCAAGCTGCAGCATCAGTCACAATATTCATTGGGCAAACCCAACTACAAAAGGCTTTGCTTGCAACTATGGCGTAGAATATGATAATAACCAAGGCGCCAATAATCGTTGTAATTTCTGGTAAATAACCTGTCGCTAAACTTTCAGCAGTAATCAATGGATCTGTCAATGGCACAGTATCCAAAAGCATGCTTGAGCTGTAATTGCCTTTTAAAATCCAAACTTGACAAATAGGGCCACTTAAGAACATTAAAATAATACTTAATTGACTGATTCGACGTAGAATTAAAAAGCGATAAGCATGCCACCAACCGAGTTTTTGGCGTGCCTCTAAGCCGGCATCTTTTGGCTTATTTGGGGTATATTTTTCAGCCATTATTTTACCCCCTTAATGTTCAAGTCCAGATTAGGGAATTGCTCAGCTTCTGGAACTGTCGTTGGATTCGGCACATAATCCATTGTTGCACGATTCGGTGTTGCCACCTTTTGGTTCGGTTGAACCTGCATCGGCTGATAAACCGGCTCATGTAAGCCTTCCGGCATACGAGCATCCATTGCTGGACGTAAGCCATCCGGATGTTGCTCCTCAATTAAGGATTTTCCGGCATTTTGTTTTTCTTTCCAGCCTAAGCGATAGTGGCGACCAAGTAGTCCTTTGGCGATATCCATCGGTAAGACTTTAATTGCCGCTTCTTCTAATACACAAGCTTGTTCGCATTTACCGCATCCGGTGCAAGCATCAGAGTGAACAGTTGGAATAAGCTTCGCATGAATACCCGTGCGATCATTATGAATACGTTCAAGTGTAATCGCTTTATCTACTAATGGACAAACGCGGTAACACACATCACAACGCAACCCCTGCCAGTTAAGACAAGTTTCATGGTCTAGCAATACTGCTAACCCCATTCTCGCATCATTGATATCTTTAAGTTCCTCACTTAATGCGCCACTTGGACAAGCATTCATACATGGAATATCGGGACACATTTCGCAAGGTTTATCCCGAGCGATAAAATAAGGTGTGCCCGCTTCCATTGGTGAAATCAGCGAAGCTAAATGCAACATATCATATGGACACGCTTGGACGCATTGTCCGCAACGGGTACAAGCTGCCAAGAAATCCTTTTCCGGTAAAGCACCAGGTGGACGCAAGGCGATCCCTTCTTTAGCTTTAGCTTGTTGTTGCTGTAAGCCAAGAATAATACCAACCCCACATACTCCGGCAGCCGTTCTTGTCACATTTTTTAAAAACTGACGACGGTTAGGATCAAGTCTCATCTGCGTTTCCTTTTATAAGCGGCCTGATTTTGTAAAAATATTGCAAAATTTGACCGCTCTTATTTTAAATTCCCTTCTCTTTAAAGAGAGGAGCGACTAGAAACAAAAGGAAAATCCTACGCTTTTTCCACTTTTACCGCACATTTTTTGAAGTCGGTTTCACCTGAAATTGGATCGGTTGCATCCAATGTTAATTTGTTAGCAAGCTGACCTGCATCAAAGAAGGTGGTGTAAATTAAGCCCTGAGGACATTTGTTACGACCACGGGTATCTAAGTAAGAAACCATTTCACCACGACGTGTAATTAATTTCACTTTATCCCCATGACGTAAGCCATATTTTTTCGCATCCGCTGGGTGCATCCAAACTAAGTTATTCGGGAACGCACGGTGTAATTCAGGTACACGACGAGTCATGGTACCGGTATGCCAGTGTTCAAGTACACGACCAGTACATAACCATAATGGATATTCTTCATCTGGTGATTCAGCTGGAGCCTCATAAGGTACACCTAGAATAATCGCTTTTTTATCTGGATAGCCATAGAATGCGATATCTTCACCTGGTTTGACATACGGGTCAAAGCCTTCACGGTAACGCCATAAGGTTTCTTTACCGTCAACAACCGGCCAACGTAAACCACGTACTTGGTGGTAAGTATCAAATGGTGCTAAGTCATGGCCATGACCACGACCAAAGCTTGCGTATTCTTCGAATAAGCCTTTTTGTAGGTAGTAACCAAAGTGATCTGCTTCATCATTGATGTATCCTGGAACATCCGTTGGTACTTTATATTTGTTTACTTCACCATTCTCGTAAAGTACTTCATATAAAGTCTTACCACGATATTCTGGCATTTGAGCTAATAATTCTTCGCCCCATACTTCATCTGTTTTGAAGTATTTAGAGAATTCCACAATTTGCCATAAGTCAGAACGAGACTCACCAGGACCTTTCACTTGTTGACGCCATAATTGGGTACGACGTTCTGCGTTACCATAGCCCCCTTCTTTTTCTACCCACATACAAGTAGGGAGAATTAGGTCTGCTGCAACTGCAGAAACGGATGGGTAAGGGTCTGAAACAACGATGAAGTTTTCAGGGTTACGCCAACCAGGGAAAATTTCGTCGTTAATGTTTGGACCACCTTGCATGTTGTTGGTACAAAGTTGCCATAAGAAGTTTAATTTACCATCTTTTAATGCACGGCTTTGTTGTACAGCTGCGTATCCAGGTACAGTTGGAATGGTACCTTTTGGTAATTTCCATTTTTTCTCAGCGATTTCAACGTGTTTAGGATTGGTTACTACCATGTCCGCTGGTAAACGGTGAACGAAAGTACCCACTTCACGCGCTGTACCACAAGCTGAAGGTTGACCAGTTAATGAGAACGGACCACAACCTGGTTTAGAAATTTTACCGGTTAATAAGTGTACGTTATAGATCATGTGGTTAACCCATACACCACGAGTGTGTTGGTTAAAGCCCATTGTCCAGTAAGAAACTAAGTTCTGTTCTGGATCCGCGTACATTTTCGCGAGGGTTTCAAGCTGATCTTTTGGTACACCAGAAATACGGTGTGCTTCGTCTAATGTATAAGGTGCAACGATTTTCTTGAATTCTTCGAAGTCAGAGTCATACATTTTACCTGCAGTTTTACGGTTTTTCGCTGCAACTTCAAGTGGGTGTTCTGGACGTAGACCATAACCGATATCAGTTTCACCACGTTTGAATTTAGTATGTTTATTAACGAAGTCCCAGTTTACTTTATCGTTTTGGATAATGTAGTTTGCAATGTAGTTAAGGATTGCAAGGTCTGCATGTGGATTAAATACGATAGGCACATCAGCTAATTCAAACGAACGGTGTTCGAATGTTGACATAACTACAACTTTCACGTTATCAGAAGAAAGACGACGGTCAGAAATACGAGACCATAAAATTGGGTGCATTTCCGCCATGTTTGAACCCCAAAGCACAAATGCATCGGTTTTCTCGATATCGTTATAGCAACCCATTGGTTCATCCATACCGAATGTACGCATAAACGCAACCGCTGCAGACGCCATACAGTGACGAGCATTAGGATCGATAGTATTTGAACGAAGACCAGCTTTCCAAAGTTTTACTTTTGCATAGCCTTCATAGATAGTAGTTTGACCGGAAGAGAACATCCCAACAGCATTTGGTTCTTTTTTCTTCAAGATGTCTTTGATTTTTTCCGCCATGATAGTGAAAGCTTGATCCCAAGAAACTGGTGTAAAGTCACCTTCTTTATGGAATTTACCATCTTTCATACGTAATAACGGAGTTTGTACACGGTCTGCACCGTACATGATTTTAGAAAGGAAGTAACCTTTGATACAGTTTAAACCGCGGTTTACCTCTGCATCTGGGTCACCTTGAGTTGCGACAACTCGACCATCTTTGGTTCCTACCAATACGCTACATCCTGTACCACAGAAACGGCATGGGGCTTTATCCCATTTGATGCCCATATCTTCTGCCGCATCAACCTGTTTAACAGGGATGGTCATACCGGCAGCCGCAGCTGCTGCAAGCGCAGCATTGGCTTTCATAAAATCTCTACGATTAAGTTCCATAGTTTTCCCCACTCGTTGTTGAATGTTTTAGAATATACAAAAGAGTATGTATTCCTAAATTATTTATTTTTCATCTAAGTAATTAGAAATTAAAGAAACGACAATTACTCCTGGGATATCTTTAATTTCATCCATAAGATCCGCTAATGCTAATTGACGGTTACTTTCAAGGGTGACCACCAATTTGCCTTCATCAGATTTTTCGCCATGAATCTCAGCGGTTGGAATCGCTAAAATGGCTTCTTTGACTTGGTTAAGTTTTTCTGGTCTGGCTTGCACAACAATGCTGCATACATACCAGTTCTCATTTTCGCTAAATTGACTCATCGATATTTGTTTCAATATTAAAAATTTTTATTGCTTTTGTTGGGCAAACACTTAGGCAAGCACCACAACCATTACAGCTTTCTAAATCCAATATGGGTTTTGCTACGCCACCAAGTTGTAATCGAAAACGGATGGCATTCATCGGACAGCTATCTTGGCAACTTCGACATTCCACTCGATTTTCGGTTAGGCACTGCGTTGTAATCTCAACTTTATGTGCCCAAGGCTCTTCTTCTAATGAACGAAAAATCGGTTGTTCGCAGACTAAAACACATTTTTGGCAGAAAGTGCATTCGCCTTTGTCAAATTGTATTTCAGGAAAGCCGCCATCGCCTTTTACGATAATTTGGGTTTCGCATACCAGTATGCAATCACCGCATCGAGTGCATTTATCTGTAAAGTCTGTTTCATTTACCGACCAAGGTGGACGTATAGCATTTATACCTTGAATTTTAGCGTTTTCAGAATGTAACGATTGTAAAAATTGCCCACGTAATAATTGTCTGCGAGAAGGATTTTCAATCGCCATATTTTTCTTTAAAGTTCGGTATTTTCAAGGGATGCATTATCTAGTGCTAATAAAAAAATAGTAACTACCTAAAAGGAGTAGTTTTTAAGAAATATACACTTTTGTTGAGATAGATCAATGATATTTTGAAGAAATGTTATTAGTGTAAATAAATTGTTAAAATATAAGTGAAAATGATTATTAAATAGGGCGGAGGATCCGCCCTGAAGTGAGTTTAAAATATTATGCGTTTTGGGTTGGGTAATCCCACCAAATATCGAATAATTCACTGATTTCGATTTGTTGTAATTTATTTTCTTCTAACCATTTTTTCACTAATTGACGATGGCTTTCATCACATTTACCGATTTTCTCTAAGCAAACTAAGCCTTCCCAATGTAAATAGCCGCTACCTTCATAAGCTAAGCCGTTTGGTTGAATCACTTCAGCAATAAAACGATCAACGGTTTCATCGATAGTTTCGATGCTGGTTCCTTCAGCAAATTGCCAATTCACTAAAAAGCCTAATTCTTGGAATTCAGCTAAGTGAAGTTTTTTACGTTGACGTTGATTACGAGTTTTCATTTTCAATGTTCTCCTATGTTAAGGTAATGGGTATCGTCATCATCTCGATGATTATTTTTTCTTAAAGTATAAATCCCACACGCCGTGACCTAAGCGATGACCGCGCGCCTCAAATTTTGTGAGAGGGCGGAAATCAGGACGTGGAATATAATCTTGTTCGGCTGTATTGATTAAGTTTTCATTCGCTGAAAGAACTTCGAGCATTTGTTCCGCATAGTTTTCCCAGTCCGTTGCCATATGAATAAAGCCATTTGGTTGTAATTTTTTGACGACTTGCTCCACAAAGTGCGGTTGAACAATACGGCGTTTATGATGTTTCGCTTTATGCCAAGGGTCAGGGAAAAAGAGCTGCAAACCGCCTAATTCGCCGTCTTTTACACAATCACGTAGAATTTCAGTGGCATCATGGCAAATCACGCGAAGGTTTTTTACGCCTTTTTCTACCGCATAAGCAATGCACGCACCCACACCAGGCGTGTGCACTTCAATACCGAGATAATTTTTATCAGGATTCGCTTCAGCCATATCCACTAGAGATTTCCCCATCCCGAAACCAATTTCTAATATAACAGGATTCGTATTGCCATAAATAGCAGCAAAATCAAAAGGGGCGTTTTGATAATCTAATCCAAGATCAGCCCAGTGATCGTTCATCATATTTTTTTGAAAATCACTTAAGCGACCTGTCCGCAACACAAAGCTACGAACTTTACGTTTATAACGACCATCTTCTGTAAATTCAGCCGTTTCAACGGTTTTACGTTTTTGATCAGCAAAGGTTTTTTGCGATTCTGTCATGGTATTTATTCGCTCAATTAAAATTGGCGGCGATTATACACTAAAAGGCAAGGTTGTGGGATTTTTCCACCTAATTCCCGTATAATAGCGAAAATTTTTAATTGTTTTTTGTTATGAATATTGTCCGAGTTGCATTAGCCGTACCGCTTCCCCGATTTTTTGATTATCTCTCTTCACCTGACTTGGCGCCAATCGTTGGTGGACGAGTGTTGGTGCCTTTTGGTTCGCAAAAACGAGTCGGTATCGTGGTGGATTTGCCCGCTTCTTCGGATGTCGCAAAAGAGAAGTTAAAACCGATTATTGATGTACTTGATAATGAATCACTCTTTAATTCGACTACGTGGGATTGGTTGGCTTGGTCCGCTAATTATTATCGTGCTGCCTTAGGCGATGTGTTGTTTCAAGCGTTGCCGGTAAAACTTCGTAATGGAGAAAGTGCGGTTAAAAATGACCGCACTTTTTGGCGTATTACCGAACAAGGAAAACAAGCATTAGAATCGGGTGAATTAAAACGCGCCAAAAAACAAATTGAAGCCTTAAATTTATTGCTCACGCAAGATCTAGAAAAAGGTAACAATGAGATCAGTTCCGCAATTTGGTCAGCCCTTAAAGGCAAAGATTATGTGGAAGAGATTATTGTGCCTACTGCACAAAAAAGTTGGCAGCAAGCTCTAGGGGATAATCCTTTAGTTAATCTTGATAACCGATTGACCTTAAACAAGCAACAAGCCCTTGCATTTAGCCAGTTGCTTTTCCAAGAAGGCTTTAATGTGTGGTTGTTAGAGGGCGTGACCGGTTCGGGTAAGACTGAAATCTATCTGCAATATATTGAAGAAGTCTTAAAGAAAGGCAAACAGGTTTTAGTGCTTGTTCCTGAAATTGGGCTTACCCCTCAAACCGTCAGACGGTTCCAAGCACGTTTTAATGTGGAAATTGATGTATTGCATTCCAACTTGAACGATACCCAACGCTTAAATGTTTGGGAGCGAGCAAGAACCGGGCAAAGCGCAATTGTCATTGGGACGAGATCGGCGCTTTTCACCCAGTTTTCAGATCTCGGCTTAATCATTTTAGATGAGGAACATGATGGTTCATTTAAACAACAAGATGGTTGGCGTTATCATGCGAGAGATTTAGGCATTGTGCTTGCTCAAAAGCTCAATATTCCTATTTTGTTAGGTTCTGCCACACCAAGTTTGGAAAGTGTGAATAACGTAAAAAATGGTAAATATCATCATTTGGTCTTATCAAAAAGAGCCAGAAATGCGACCGCACTTCGTCAATTTGTGATTGATTTAAAACATCAACGAATTCAAAACGGCTTATCCGAACCGCTATTGCAACGTATGCAAGAACACTTAGAAAAAGGTAATCAAGTGTTGTTGTTCCTTAATCGACGTGGATTCGCCCCCGTATTGTTATGTCATGAATGTGGCTGGATTGATGAATGTCATCATTGCGAAAAACCTTATACCTACCATCAACATCAGCGTGTTTTACGCTGTCATCATTGTGGTGCACAAAAAGCAGTGCCGATGCAGTGTGGCCATTGCGGTTCAACGCATTTAGTGACCACGGGATTAGGTACAGAGCAGCTAGAAGAAACTTTAAAAGCACGTTTTCCTCAATATAATATTGCTCGAATTGATCGTGATAGCACGGCACGAAAAGGCAAGCTTGAAGGTTATTTAGAGGATATTCAGCAAGGTAAAAGCCAGATTTTAATTGGCACCCAAATGTTAGCCAAAGGACACCATTTCCCGAATGTCACTTTGGTTGCTTTAGTGAATGTAGATAATGCCTTATTTTCCCTTGATTTCAGAGCCGAAGAACGTTTGGCGCAGCTTTATGTACAAGTGGCAGGTCGCTCAGGCAGAGCGGAAAAACAGGGCGAAGTGGTTTTGCAGACGCACTATCCGGATCATCCGTTATTAACCACCTTGCTTGAAAAGGGCTATCAAGCCTTTGCAGAAGAAACCTTGAAGTTACGCCATAATATGGGCTTGCCTCCATTTAGTTTCCAAGCCTTGTTTAAAGCTCAATGTCGTCATTCTGAAGAGGCGGAAAATGCATTGTCGCAATTGGCGTCTTTCTTCTATGAGCAAAAAATTGAAGGCTTGCAAGTGTTGGGGCCAATTCCTGCACCGTTCAGCAAAAAAGCGGGACAGTATCGTTGGCAGTTACTATTACAACACGCCTCTCGAAAACAATTACAGGCTGCATTGAGTCGATATTCACCAGAGTTGATAAAGTCTTCTCAAGTGCGGTTGATTTTAGACGTGGATCCTTTGGATTTGAGTTAGCAAAAATTCCCTAGAAAAATGCACAGTTTTTCAGTAGAATTAAGCGTTTTTTTATACTCTAAGTTTAATTTATCGAATATTTTAGGATTTTATCGTGGCTCATCGAGATTTTGCCGGTCGAAGCGGCTCAAAAAATAATAAAAAGAAAGCAAAGAAACGTTTTAATCGTAATACCTTAATTGGTCTTGCGTTGGTAGCAGTGTTAGGTTTTGGGTTAGGGCTTTACTTCTTAAAAAGTAAAACACCTGAACCTGTCGTGACAACAACGGTTCAACCGGAAAAACCGCAACCGAAAAGTGTGTTACCAAATCGTCCAGAAGAAGTATGGCACTATATTAAAGAATTAGAAACCCGTACGGTGCCGGTGGATAATAATCCTTCTTCTGTTGAAAAAAATATGCGTTTGACAGAAGAACAACGTCAAGTGCTTATCCAGATGGAAAAAGAGCAAAAAGCGGCAGAAGAAGCGAAAAAATTAGAAGCCCAGCGTAAAGAGCAAGAAGCGGCGAATGCAGAAAAAGCCGTAGCTCAAGCACAACAAGCTCAATCAGCACAGACAGCTCAAACTCAGCCAGCTCAGCAAACAGCAAAACCAGACGCGAAAAAGCCTGAATCAGTTAAAAAGCCTGAACCGCCGAAAAAAGCGGAAGTAGTAAAAGCTGAACCAGTAAAAACAGAACCGGCTAAAACAGAGCAACCGAAAAAAGCAGAACCAAAACCCGCTGAACAACAAGTACAGGCTGGCGGCAAAAAATTTGGTTTACAATGTGGTGCATTTAAAAATCGTGCACAAGCAGAAAGCTTACAAGGTCGTCTAGCGATGGCTGGCGTAAATGCACAAATTGCGACAAGTGAAGAATGGAACCGCGTACGTGTAGGACCATTTGGTAGTCGAGATGCAGCAACAGCAGCACAAGATAAAGCAAAATCAGTGGCGAGTTGCGTTGTGATTGGAATGTAATTCAGAATTTAAAAGTGCGGTTAAAAATAACCGCACTTTTTTTATATTTTCACTTGCCAAAAAATGAAAAATCAATAAAATGAACGTTCATTCATTTTTGATATTCATCTTAAATGACCTTTCTCATATATAACCCTAAGAATTTAATTTTTTATTATGCGACAAGTAAAAGCCTCTAAAACGAAGCTTGATGTCAGTGAGCAGATCTTTGATGCAACAGATCGTCTTATGGCAAAAGAAGGATTACATCATCTTTCTATGCATAAGTTAGCCAAGGAAGCAGGCATCGCAGCTGGTACGATTTATCTTTATTTTAAGAGTAAAGACGAGTTATTAGCACAATTTGCTCGTCGAGTGTTCAATAAGTTTGTTGTGGCGATTGAAGAAGGTTTTGATGAAAACCAATCTTTTTTCGAGCAATACAGAAAAATGTGGTGGAATATTTGGCATTTTCTGCAAGAAAATCCAATGATTCTGTTAAACATGAATCAATATCGATCTTTGCCAGAGTTTATTGAAACCTGCAAAGAAATGGAGCATTCGTGTTGGGATCAGTTTTGTATAAAGGGACAAGCCGCAAATGTGTTAGCTGATTTAGATCCTCATCTGTTATTTTTGCTGAGTCTTAAAACGGCAATCGTTTTAGCCTCAGATATCAAATTTCTCGGTACAGCAGTGACCGACGTGATTTTAGAATCTGTCATTGAACGCTCTTGGCGTGCAATTCAGAAGTAGTCATTTTATTGTCTTAATGGAGTTTTCCAAATGAGTATAACTCAAACTAATAGACCAAAGCGTTCACACGTTTTCTTTTTGAAATTAGCGTTAGGCGTGTTTGTGTTAATTTTTGCAGCAATGATTTTCCTTAATCAAATGAAGGCAAAAGGCATTGCTGATTTCTTAGCAAATAAACCAGAAACAGCCTCTCCTGTGACTGCAATGACAGTTAAGGCTTCAGAATGGACACCAATCATTGAAACGACAGGTCTTGTTCGTCCGAATCAAGGGGCGATGTTAAGCGCTCAAAGTGCAGGAACCGTGTCTAAAGTGCTCGTGCAAAATGGACAGAGCGTGAAAAAAGGTGATTTGTTAGTTGAGTTAGATAGCTCAGTTGAGCGTGCAAGCTTACAAGCCGCACAAGCTCAGGTGGTGTCATTACGTCAAACTTATCAACGTTATGCAAACCTTGCGGGCAGCGGGGCTGTTTCTCGTCAAGAATTAGATAATGCAAAAGCAGCTTATGAAGCACAAGCGGCAAATATTGAGTCATTAAAAGCGGCAATTGAACGTCGCCAAATCGTCGCACCATTTGATGGTAAAGCGGGTATTGTGAAAGTGAATGTTGGTCAATACGTTTCAAACGGTACTGAAATTGTGCGTGTGGAAGATCGTTCTTCAATGAAAGTGGATTTTGCGATTGCGCAAAACCTATTGGATAAATTGCATATCGGTCAAAAAGTAACGGCTACAGCAGATGCGCGAAAAGGTGAAACCTTTGCTGCGAAAGTTACTGCAATTGAGCCGGCAATTAATTCTTCAACCGGTTTAGTGGATGTTCAAGCAACATTTGAGTCAGAAGATGGGGCAAAATTATTATCTGGAATGTTTACCCGCTTACATGTCGCTTTACCAACTGAGCATAATCAAATCGTTGTGCCACAAGTGGCAGTGAGCTACAACATGTATGGCGAATCGCTTTATATTTTGACCGCACTTTCCGATGAAGATATTGAGAAATTAGGCGGCGCAGAAAAAGCGGCGAATATGTACCGTGCAAAATCAATCACTGTATTTACGAAAGATCGTCAAGGCATTTATGCGCAATTAAAAGGCGATGAAGTCAAAGTCGGCGATAAAATTGTGACCGGCGGTCAGCAAAACTTAAGTAACGGCTCATTAGTGTCTGTTGTAGATAAAGCGGGCGTAGGTACTGAACAACCTGCGAATAAAACGAATCTTTAATTAGGAAAAGCGAATGAAATTTACCGATATATTTATTCGTCGTCCTGTTTTGGCAGTTTCGATTAGCTTGTTAATCATTATTTTAGGTTTACAAGCAATTTCGAAATTGGCTGTGCGCGAATATCCGAAAATGACCACAACGGTAATTACGGTAACCACAGTATATCCAGGGGCGGATGCGAACTTAATTCAAGCGTTTGTTACTTCCAAAATTGAAGAGGCGGTAGCACAAGCGGATAATGTGGACTATATGTCTTCAAGCTCTAGCCCAAGTACGTCAACTGTCACCGTAAAAATGAAATTAAATACGGATCCGAATGCGGCCTTGGCAGATGTTTTAGCTAAAGTTAACTCAGTTCGTTCTGAATTACCAAGTGGTATTGAAGATCCAACGATTTCTTCATCAACCGGTGGTTCGGGGATTATGTATATTAGTTTCCGTTCTGACAAGCTTGATGCAAGCCAAGTGACTGACTATATTCAACGCGTAGTCAAACCTCAGTTCTTTACTGTAGAAGGGGTGGCGAGTGTGCAGATCTTTGGTGCATCTGAGTACGCACTTCGTATTTGGTTAGATCCAGAAAAAATGGCGGCTCAAAACCTTTCTGCCACACAAGTGATGTCCGCATTATCAGCGAATAACGTTCAAACAGCAGCAGGTAATGATAATGGCTATTTTGTAACCTATAAAAACAAAGTAGAAACCACGACAAAATCGGTTGAAGAATTAGGTAACTTAATTGTGACGTCTAACGGTGATAAGTTAGTACGTTTACGCGATATCGCTGATATTGAATTAAATAAATCAAGTGATAGCTCACGTGCGGTAGCGAATGGCGCAGATTCCGTTGTATTAGCGATTAATCCAACTTCGTCAGCAAACCCATTAACGGTAGTTGCGAAAGTGCGTCCGCTATATGACAGTATTAAAAATAATCTGCCGGATGCTATTGAATCTGACATCTTATATGACCGTACAATTGCGATTAATAACTCCATTAATGAAGTAATCAAAACGATTGTTGAGGCAACGCTGATCGTGTTGGTGGTGATTACCATGTTTATTGGTTCATTCCGTGCGATGTTAATCCCGGTTATCACCATTCCGATTTCATTAATTGGGGTAATCATGTTGCTTCAATCATTTGATTTCTCTATTAACTTGATGACTTTGCTGGCATTGGTTCTAGCCATTGGTTTGGTGGTGGATGATGCGATTGTGGTATTGGAAAACGTAGACCGCCACATTAAGTTAGGTGAAACACCATTCCGTGCGGCGATTATTGGTACGCGTGAAATTGCCGTTCCGGTTATTTCCATGACTATAGCCTTGATTGCGGTATATTCTCCAATGGCGTTAATGGGCGGTATTACGGGGACGTTGTTTAAAGAGTTTGCTTTAACCCTTGCTGGAGCAGTATTTATTTCCGGTATCGTAGCATTAACGCTTTCACCAATGATGACCAGTAAATTGCTAAAATCCAATGAGGCTCCAAGTAAATTGGAACAACGAGTAGAGCATACCCTTAGTAAAGTGAATGCAGCTTATGCGTATGTACTTGATTTGGTGATGGTCAACCGTAAATGTATGTTGATGTTTGCGGCAATCATTTTTGCAACCTTACCAGTGTTGTTTAAATCACTTTCAAGTGAATTAACACCTACAGAAGACAAGGGCGCATTTATAGCGGTCGGTTCTGCACCTTCTAACGTAAACATAGATTATGTGCAAAATGCGATGACACCTTATCAAGAGATTTTAACCAATACGCCAGAAGTACAGTTTGCGATGACGATTTCAGGGGCACCAAGCTCTAACCAATCTTTAAACGTTGTGACTTTAAAAGATTGGAAAGAACGCTCAAAAAGCCAAACAGCTATCATGAATGAGTTGAATGAAAAAGCGAAATCTATTCCTGAAGTGTCTGTACAAGGCTTTGCGTTCCCAGAAATTAATACAGGGGAGCAAGGTCCTCCAATTGGTTTTGTGATCAGCACATCACAAGACTACGGTGATTTAGCAAATGTGGCGGGTAAATTCTTAGAGGATATGCAAAAATCCAGCAAGTTCGTTTATACCAATCTCGATCTTAAATTTGATACTGCTCAAATGCGTATTAAGATCGATCGTGAAAAAGCAGGAACTTATGGCATTACAATGCAACAAATCAGCCGTACGTTAGGGAGTTTCTTATCTGCCGCAACCATTGAACGTGTGGGTATTGATGGTCGAGCTTACAAAATTATTTCTCAAGTAAAACGTGACAATCGTTTATCGCCGGAAAGTTTTAATAAGTATTATATCACCGCAGCAAATGGTACCTCTGTTCCATTAAGCAGCTTGGTAACGGCTACAT
>CAUQGU010000031.1:0-19357 GCA_963517645.1 uncultured Haemophilus sp.
CCCACTTGTTGGAAATAGGTAAATTGGGTCACTTCCATACCGTTTAGCCACACTTCCCAGCCTAACCCCCAAGCCCCTAAGGTTGGGTTTTCCCAGTTATCTTCCACGAAACGAATATCGTTTTGTGTTGGATCGAAACCGAGCATTTCAAGTGAACCTAAATAGAGTTCTTGAATATTATCTGGAGACGGTTTAATCACCACTTGGAATTGGTAGTAATGTTGTAAACGGTTCGGGTTTTCGCCATAGCGACCATCGGTCGGACGACGTGAAGGTTGCACATAAGCAAATGCCATCGGCTCAGGGCCTAATGCGCGTAATGCGGTCATCGGGTGAGAAGTCCCCGCGCCCACTTCCATATCAAAGGGTTGAACAACGGTACAACCTTGATTTGCCCAATATTCTTGCAAGGCTAAAATCATGCCTTGAAATGTTTTTACGTTGAATTTTGTACTCATAATTTTTTTAATAACAATGTGATGAAAAATACAGGCATTATACTTGAAACTATAAGGCGGATAAAGGCGAAAAAGTGCGGTCAGAAAAATCCTTAAATTTTTTATTTCTCTTAAATTTCATTCATTTTCATGATGAGTTATTTTCATCGTCAGAAGTTTGCACGCCAAGCGTCTAATGTGTAAACTGCTGGCGATTTTATACAGACTTTCATCCTAAGGATTCTACAATGAAAAAAAATATGATTACTTCAGCGATTTTATTAGCGATTCCAGCATTAGCTGCTGCTGAGGAAAAAGAAATTCAACTTGAACCCATTCATGTTTATTCAGCTTACGCCACTCCAGTAAACCAAGATCAAACCGCTTCATCTGTTACTGTTTTAACTGAGAAAGATTTTTCAGAACGTAATGCAACTTATGTGAGTGATGTATTAAAAACCGTACCTGGCGTAGCAATGGGAGTTAGCGGAGGGCGAGGTGCAGCGACAAGCCTTTTCTTACGTGGTGCAGATTCCAATCAAACAGCTGTTATTATTGATGGCATAAAAGTTAATCCAGTTAATGGATATGGTTTTGATTTTGGAGGTTTATCATTAAGTAACATTGAACGCATTGAAGTTTTACGAGGTGAACAATCAGCACTTTGGGGAAGTGATGCGATGGGAGGAGTTGTTTATATCACCACTAAAAGTGGTTTATACAAAGATAAGCTATTTAACGTAGATTTTGATTTAGGAACTGGTTCTCACGGTACAGTGGACGGTAGTGCTACTGTCTCAGGTTACAACAATGGTTTCTACTATTCTGTTCATGGAGATAGCCACCATACTCGTGGAATTTCAGCTTATAGTGATCGCAAATTCACTTACACAGGTGAAAATGCTGCAATTTATAATCCAACCTCAATTGCGTCTGAAAGGGATAAATTCCATAGAGATGGTGTATCTGCCAGACTTGGCTATGATGATAGCCAAAAAGGTATAGAGTTCTTGAGTTCTCATTCAACACAAACTGTTCACTATGATAGCAGCTCCAACGATCAGCTCTCCGATGATAGAATCCGAACACGAGAAACTCTATATAAACTAAGTGGTTACTTAGGAAATGAGCAAAGCCTGTTTAAACATAAATTTAATTTCAGCCACCTGAAAACAGATCGTGATGTATTTTCTTCTTATGGAAGCGCTTACGATGCTAAAAAATCTGATGTTAATTATCAATTAGATATTAATTTTGATCGAGAAGGAAGTGTTACTCAAGCTGTCAGTCTTTTGGCTGATTATAATAAAGCCAACTATCGAGGCAGCGAATATTCCTATGATAAATTAAAAATTAGTGATAAAAGCGTTGCAATGGAATATCGTTTATTAAGTAAAGATGACCATAGTTTCGCACTGAGTGGACGATATATTGATAACTCACAATATGGGAATGCATTTAACACTCGTATTTCTGGAGCATATCGCTTGTCACCAAATTTTCGTACTCATGCAAGTTTAGGGACTGCCACACAAACACCAACAGTGGTTGAATATTTTGGCTATACTGGCTACTCACTTCCAAACTTCAATCTTAAACCAGAGAAAAGTCGTGGTGGTGAAATAGGACTATTAATTGAGTCAAATGATAAAAATCATAGCTTAGATGTAACTTATTTTGCACGTAATGTAAAAGATCTTATTTCAGAGCAAGCACTTCCTGGAACTTGCTTTACGACTAGCTGGGGAACATCTTGCACCTATCAATCTATGAACATGCATGGTACAAGTAAAATTCGTGGAATTGAATTAGTTTATAACGGAAAATTAAGTGACAAATTAACTTCTTATGCAAATTACACTTATACAGGAACAAAAGATAGTCAAAATAAGCAACTTATCCGACGCCCTAAACATACAGCAAACGCTGGTTTAAATTATCAAATTACAGAACAACTAGGATCAAGTGTAAATGTTTCATACGTGGGAAAACGTATTGATAATAATAGAGATCGTTATCGTATGCCATCTTATACCTTAGTAAATCTAGGCGTAAATTATCAATTAACTCAAAATCTAAATATTTATGCTAATTTAAACAACGTATTCAATAAAAAATACGAAAACATTGTGGGCTATGGCCAAGAAGGACGTAATGTTTACGTTGGGTTGAAAGGATCGTTCTAATTATTACCTACTAACAAGGGCGTGCTTAGCACGCCTTTTTACATTCTTAATGGCGTAGCGTATCATTATCTATATGCAAAAAACTCGCTTAATATTAACCGCACTTTTCCTTCCGTTTACCGCTCAGGCTTCGGAACAATTTGTCTCGCTTACGCTTTGCAGTGACAGACTGCTTATCGAGCTGGCTGAGCCTTCTCAAATTGCTGCTCAATCGCCTTATTCGAAAAAACCATTGATGATGTTGGATAAAATCAATACTGACAAACCTGTCCTGGAGCCGCAATTAACGGAATTATTGCCCTATTTGGATAAAACTATTCTGATTAACGAAACCTTTTATCCACAATTAGTCGCAGAGCTGAAAAAGCTTGGTGTGAAGATTATTCCCATTAACGACAGCCCACAAACGCCTGATGAATTGTTTGCACTGATTTTAGACTTAGGTAAAAAACTGGGAAATGAGGAAAAGGCGGCTGATTTAGTAACAAAACTAAAATCACAAAACTTTCACTTAAATCGACCGCTTACTGATACACTGATTTTGTCAGAAACTGGTGTGGTAGAAAGTTATTATCCGCAATATCCCGTGCTGTTAAGTTTACTCGGATTAACACCGTTAAAAACACCACTTACCGCACAAAATTTCTCGTTAGAAAAAGTGATTTTAAGCCAACCAAATGTGCTCATTTCACTGACTGACAAACAAGGTTACAATGCACAAGCTGAATTACTGCACCACCCTATGTTGCAAGATTTTTTCAAAAACCAACCGCTTGTAAGCATCCCGATGAAATATACCTATTGTTTCGATCATGGCGTGTGGCAAGGAGCGGAGAAGATTTATGAGCAGTTAAAATAATGTAGCTGACAAATCTCCCCTAACCCCTCTTTGTTAAAGAGGGGTTAGGGGAGATTTGACAAAATCAAATTAACAAATGATATTTGAATTACATAGGAAATTGATCATTGACCAAAACACTAAAATTAAATACTGCACTTTTCTTCGCGTTGCTGTTGATTAGCGGGTTTGCGATTTATCATCAGCTAGGCGATTTTGCCCATCTCAAAAATGCGGATGGCGTGCTCACCGATATGCGCTCAATTGTGCTGTGGGATATTCGTTTTCCACGCATTGGTTTAGCTTTATTGACTGGCGCTAGCCTAGCGATTGCCGGCAATGCGATGCAAGGTATTTTCCAAAATCCATTAGCGAGTCCAGGCTTACTTGGTAGTAGTTCTGGAGCCACAGCGGCTAGTGTATTTATCCTTTACTATTTTGCCGTGCCGTTTTCACTGCTCTTAGTCGGTGGTGTGATTGGTGCGCTTTTAAGTTTTTTAATCGTGTATTTGATCGCCAAAAACTACGGCACTACGATGATGATTCTAAGTGGCTTAGCGATCAATATGTTGCTTGGATCAGCAATCGCATTACTGCTCTCCAACGCGGAAAGCCCATGGGCATTAGCTGAACTTTACCGTTGGCTACAAGGCTCGTTGATGTGGGCAAAATTAGATACTTTGCTCATTTCACTCCCGATTGTTCTGGCGGGGATTTTCTGTTTATACCACACTCGCCGATACCTAGATTTACTCACCTTTGGTGAAGAAACGGCGAGCACCATGGGTGTGGATCCGAAACGTAGCTTTTTCATCAGCACCTTTGGCGTAGCTTTATTAGTCGGTGCGACCATTCCGCAAACCGGTACTATTGGCTTTATCGGCTTAATCGCGCCACACTTCGCCCGTATTTTACTGAAAGCTCGCCCATCACAACTTTATCTCACCAGCGCGTTAATTGGGGCTTTACTGCTCTTATTGGCTGATTTGGCGATTTTATATATCCCACTGTTTTCACATATTTACATCGGCACATTGACTGCGCTTATTGGTGCCCCTTGCTTGATTTGGATGTTATTAACGCAACAGAGAAAAATTTATGATTAGAATTGAAAAACTCACCCAATCCTATTGCTTAAATAACATCAACTGTACGCTTCCATCAGGTAAATTGATTGGTATTATGGGCGCCAATGGTGCGGGAAAATCTACCTTATTGAAAACCATTGCGGGTATCTTGTCCCTCAAACAAGGTGAAATTTGGTTTGATGATCAGCCATTAAGTAAAATGAATGCAACTGAAAAAAGCCAACACATTGCTTACCTCGCACAAAATACGCAAATTCATTGGGATTTATCCGTTTATGATGTGATTGCATTAGGCTTAGCAGATCCACTACCAAAAGAAAAAGAGCGGTCAAAAATTCAAGCGTTTTCAGAAAAATTTGCGGTAACTCATTTACTCGATAAGCCATTTCAACAACTTTCTGGAGGCGAAAAAGCACGAGTACAACTTGCTCGTTGCAGTATTAAAGAATCCCCCGTTTTATTGGTCGATGAGCCGATTGCGCCACTCGACCCTTATTATCAAATTGATATGATGGAACAGCTTAAATCACTCACACCACAACACACATGCATCGTTGCAATTCATCACCTTTCATTGGCTTATCAATTTTGTGATGAAATTATTCTATTAGAACAAGGCAAATTGTTAGCAGTCGGTGAAACGCAAGCCGTATTAAATGCGGAAAATTTGGCGAAAGCCTTTCATATTCGTGCTGAGATTGATCCTCTGGAAAAGACTATCTCAAAAATTGAAAAGCAATAAAAATAAAAGCACTTAGCGATTCACTAAGTGCTTTTTTATAGAAATGAATTACGGTTGGATTTCTGAATCTACGAAGAAATAAGCAATTTCTCGTTTTGCGCTTTCAATGCTATCAGAACCATGAACAGAGTTTTCACGCTGGCTTAACGCGAAGTCTTTACGGATAGTACCTTCTGCCGCCTCAGCTGGATTCGTTGAACCAATCAAAGTGCGGTAATCTTTTACGGCATTTTCTTTTTCCAATACAGAAACCACTATCGGGCCAGAGAGCATATACTCCACCAACGGGTCAAAAAATGGTTTACCTTGATGTTCTGCATAGAAACCTTCCGCCTGTTCTTTGGTTAATTGCACCATTTTAAGGGAAACGACACGGAATCCCTGTGATTCAAAACGTCCTAAAATAGCACCAATTAAATTACGCTTTACTGCATCGGGTTTGATAATTGAAAAAGTACGTTCTGTCATAAAATCCTACTTAACTTGCTTTCGTTACTAATAAATTTGCTAAAGTTTTCACACCGATTCCGGTTGCACCAACCGCCCATAAATCACTGCCAGATTTACGATAAGTGGCCGAACAATCAATATGCAACCAACGTTGTTGATAGTTTTTCACAAAATACGATAAAAATGCCGTTGCAGTACTTGCGCCCGCGACAACTGGCGCTGTGCCTGTATTTGCAATATCCGCAAAAGAAGACGTGATTTGGCTACGATGGAAATCCTCAAAAGGCAAACGCCAGAACGGTTCATTTTCTTCTTTGGCGGCTTGGAATAAGCTATTTACCAACGCATCATCCATAGAAAGCACACTGTGGTAATCATTACCCACTGCTACTTTCGCCGCACCAGTTAAGGTTGCACAATCGACAATAAATTGTGGATTTTGGCTATCAGCTTCAATTAAACCGTCTGCTAATACTAAACGCCCTTCCGCATCAGTATTTAAAATCTCAGCGGTTACACCATTTTTATATGTGATGATATCACCCAATTTGAATGCATTACCGCTCACCAAGTTTTCTGCACAGCATAAATAGAGTTTTACTCGTTGATTTAAACCGTGCGCAATCGCAAATCCTAAAGCGCCTGTTAATAACGCAGCGCCACCCATATCGGTACGCATGGTACTCATGCCATCACTTGGTTTGATGCTGTAACCGCCACTATCAAAAGTAATACCTTTACCCACTAGACAGGCTAATACGGGCTCATTGGGATCATTAGTCGGGTTAAAATCTAATTGCAGCATGGCTGGCGGATTAATAGACCCGCGACCCACAGAAAAGATCCCGTGATAGTCTTGCTCTTTTAACGCTTCGCCAGAAATGATTTGAAAACTGACCGCACTTTTATCGGCATAACTTTCGGCTTGTTTAGAAATAAACTCAGCCGCGCGTTCAGCTAATTTAACCGGCGTAAGGGTTTGTGCCGGTTCATTAATAATGCCACGCACAAAATCACCGCACTCGATACGAGCTAATAATTCATCTTGTGGCTCATCATCTAAATGAGGAAATTCAACAGAATAATCTTGCTTCGCCGAGTAAAAACCTTGATAAAATGCCCAGCAATTTTCTAATTCCCATGCATCCCCCACAAGTTCAACGTCTTTAATGCCTTGCCCACGTAACTTACGTGCGGCTTTTTGGACTAAAACAAGGTTCGATTTTTCATCATCTTTAAGATGAATAACGGCTTGATCTTGATTAAAACTTAAAATGGCATTTTTGCCCCAACTCTCCGAAGAGGGAGTAGTTGATAATGTAATTTGCATGAGGTTCTTCTCCTTTATTTATCTATTATTCTCTAGGTACCATTTTACCGTCTGACGAAGTCCTTGTTCAAAGGTTATTTGCGGTTGCCAACCTAATTCTGCATGAATTTTAGAACAATCCAATGAATATCGTACATCGTGACCTGGTCGGTCTTTTACAAAAGTCATTAAATCTTCGTAATACTTAATGTGATTAGGCTTATTTGGCGCAAGTTCTTCGAGTAATTGGCAAATTGTTTTAACCACTTCAAGGTTTGTTTTTTCACAATTTCCACCGATATTATAGTTTTCCCCGACTCGACCTTTTGTTAAAACTAAATATAAGGCTTGGACATGATCTTCCACAAATAACCAATCACGAATCTGTTGCCCATCACCATAAATTGGCAAAGGCTTTCCCATTACAGCATTTGAAATCATTAAAGGGATAAGCTTTTCAGCATGCTGATAAGCCCCATAGTTATTGGAACTGTTTGTGATAATCACCGGCAAACCATAAGTGCGATGCCAAGCGTGCACCAAATGGTCACTCGCTGCTTTTGAGGCGGAATAAGGACTACTCGGATGATAAGGGGAATGTTCAGTAAAGGCTGGCGCAGAAAGGGATAAATCCCCATACACTTCATCTGTAGAAATATGGTGGAATCGAAAGGTCGTTTTTTTAGCTTCATCTAAGGTATGCCAATAATTCTTCGCCACTTCTAATAATGTATAAGTGCCAACAATATTGGTTTGAATAAAATCAGCCGCTCCCGAAATAGAACGATCAACATGACTTTCTGCCGCCAAATGCATCACCACATCTGGCTGATATTTCTCAAAAATGCTTTCTACCGCCTTAAGATCACAAATATCAACTTGCTCAAAAGCATAGCGAGGATTACTTTCTACCTCTTTCAACGCTGATTGATTTGCCGCATAGGTCAGTTTATCAATATTGATAACAGAATCTTGAGTCTGATTAATGATATATCGAATAAGAGCGGAACCGATGAAGCCGGAACCGCCGGTGATGAGAATTCGCTTCATTAATAGGCCCCTGTTTTCTTACAAACCACTTTAGCAGTTTTAAGTAAGATCACAATATCATTCCATAAAGACCAGTTTTTAGCATACCAAGTATCGAAATAAACTCGCGTATCATAGCTCACATTATTTCTCCCACTTACCTGCCATAAACCTGTCATTCCTGGTTTTGCCATAAGATAATAATCCACATCTTCCTGGTAATAAGGTAGTTCATCCTTCACTATTGGACGAGGCCCAACTAAACTCATGTCACCTTTAAGCACATTCCAAAGCTGCGGCAGTTCATCTAAGCTTCTAGCCCTTAACCATCTGCCTATTGGTGTAATGCGTGGATCATCTTTAAGTTTGAAGTCTTTTTCCCATTCTAATCTAGCACTCTCATCCGTTGCCAAAATCTTTTCTAACACTTCATCTGAATTATTCACCATTGTTCGAAACTTCAAACATTTGAATTTCTTTTTGTGCTGACCAATTCTTGAATGCTCGTATATGAAATTACCGCCATCTCTTGTGATTATAAAATATAAAGGAATACAAAATGGTAACAATAAAAGTAAGAGAAAAGATGAACCTAAGATATCAAAGGTTCTTTTAACAATCTTAGATGAACGTTTTGCTAAATTATTATTTACTCTAAAAAGCACCATTTCCTGGCTAAATAAAAAAGACATATCCGTGCCATAAAGTGGAATACCTCGAAAATCAGGAATCACAGAAATAGAACGGCATCCCTTGCGAATTAAATAACGCAACCAAAAATCTTGTTTGGCTTTATTTTCTTCATCAATCGCAAGAATAAACTGAGTAAATTCTGGCGACACTAATTTCATTAGCAACTCAGGGTTATGGCGCATGACGGGAATACCTTCAAGAAATTCTGAATGATAATCTTCCGTTGTCACAAATAATTTTATGTCAAATCCTAAATATGATTCATTATTTAAAGCGTTAAATACCTCTTTAGCATTTTTTCCATTGCCAATAATGATAGTTTCTTTTAGATACATTCCGCTTTTTATCAAAAGCTTTTTTACAAGAATCCGGAAAAAAGGAAGTCCAACAAAGATACAAATCCAAGTTACAGACCAGAAATAACGGGAAACATATAGACGAGAAAAGGCAACTATCGCCAATTCAATAATGAAAAGGATCAGTAAGGTACGGATAATTTCTTTTAATTCAAACCAAAACGGTTTGCGGTAAGTATAGTGCCGTAATCGTATCCAAAACCACAACACACCAACGAAAGATACACAGGCATGAATCAATATATAGGCATTAAATTCTTCTAAAGGAAAATAAAAACGACCGCCACGAGTGATATCTAACACTTCATAAGCAATAAATAATGAACTAAAAAGTATTAAAAAATCAGTAGCTAACAAAATAAATTTACACCACGTAATTTTATGCATAGTGAAATCCTTATCTTAGAAATTTCCGTTTTAATAAATTAATCGCTTTTTTTAACAAATTCTCGCCTTCCAAATTAACTACCGGAATTTCACAAAACTTTAACTGATGATGAACCAACCAAACATTGAATAGGCGCTCGGCAATAAAACCAAACACTCTTTTTTGATAGTTATCATACTGGGTTATATCTATTCGCTTTTCTAATTCAAACAAAATAGGGAAAAGCCATTGACAGTATTCTGATGCGTTCTCTGATGACATGACAAACATATTATAAATATGAATCTTTCGGCCTTGCATAATTGCATCAAAGCTCGTTATATACTCAGGATGCAATTCAGAAATAATTTCCCTTGTACAATTCAGATCCTTAACATAATGGGCATGTTGGTAGTGAGAATAAATTGATTCAATAAAATAATTTCGTTTTTTCGGTAAAATTGCTTCATATTTTTCTAAAAGAGATAGCAACTCGCTTTCTGATGCAATATGCTGTTTCTTCAAACATAACTTTTTACCTGCAAAATAACGCCGATAGTGTACTAACCCAACATATTGGTTATTTTTAAAGATACCATTTTGCCAAGCCCAATAAAGTCCTGTTAACTCACAAAAACTACTATTTTTTTCAGCTATATTCACACCAACACTATCTTGGTAAAACCTTTCATTTTTTAGATCGCTTGTAGTCTTCCCTCCCACAAAAAGCGGGCAGTAGCATGCAGAATCTGGAAACTCATAGTCTTTATGCGCAATCACTAATACAGTAAGCTTTTGCATGTTATTTTAAGTAATCCTTATGATGAGAGAAGTCGCCCATTATGCCATGAAAAACTCCTCTGGCAGCAATGCTTAATTTAGAAAAACTCGGTTTGGTAAATAAATAAAACCACAGCGTTTTAAGTATAAATGCAGAAACATGCAAATAGCTACTATATTTTTTATGATTGGATATGGCATTTCTACACATGCAATAAAGCTTCAACTTCGATGGTGTATCATTAAAATGTAGTTTGTTAAAAAACATCGGCGTACCTAATGATTCATCTTTAGGGTGATAAAAATAAGCATCCACGATAGAAGCAATGTCTACACCATATTTTTTCATTCTTGCAGTGTATTCCATATCATCACCCCAAATAAAATACTCTTTTAAAGGGAAACCAACCTTTTCAACCACTTTCGATGAAAGCAGAATACCGTTAAATGGAATAACAATACCGTCTATTTTTTCTTTGATTTCTAACGTATTCAGATCAGCTAAAGTATCCAATCTTTTCAACGTTGAAGGTAATCGCATAGGAAAACAAAAATTATTTGATTGTTTAATATCAAGAACTAATGGACCTAAATAATTATTTTCTGTCGCAAATGGGAGTAACTTATCTAGACAATCTGCAGCTGGAACACCATCATCATCCATCAACCAAATATAATCAAAACCTTGTTCAAACGCATACTTGATTCCTTCATGGAATCCACCTGCCCCCCCCATATTTTCGGGCAAAGTGATCAAAGTAAAAGCATCATTATTTGTCCAACCATGTTCACCTAAAAAATCAGCTGTGCCATCAGTACTGGCATTATCAATCACCACAATATGAGTTAAAGGATGTGTTTGGGCTTTCAGTGCATTTAAACAATTTAATAATAATGCTTTGCGGTTAAATGTCACAACCACTGCACAAATGGATTTTTCAGCATGCATAATCAACTCAATTTTATTTAAACAAAAGCCATACACGAAATCGTATATGGCTTTATTTCTAGACTCGCTATACTTTAGTCCATATTTACATAAAAAGGTTTAAGTGCGGTCTGTTTTTCTAATGATTCTTTTACAACATCAGCTGTTTCTAAAGCTTCTTTAATCGTCACATCCATATCTAAATAACGATAAGTACCTAAACGCCCGACGAAAGTCACTTGCGTTTCCTTGTTCGCTTTTTCAACATATTGCTGTAAAAGTGCTTTATCTTTCACTAAACGAATCGGGTAATATGGAATATCATTTTCACCACATAGACGGCTAAATTCACGATAACAAATTGTTTTCTCGTGTTGTTCCCATGGTGCAAAATGTTTATGTTCTGAAATACGAGTATAGGGTACTTCTTCATCACCATAGTTAATTACCGCATTACCTTGGAAATCACCTTCATCACGGAAAGCCTCGAAATCTAAGGTACGATAACCTAAGCGACCTAATTCAAATCCAAAATACGCATCTAACGGACCAGACCAGAAAATATGATCAAATTCTGCTTTCATTGATTCAGCAAATGGCGTATTTAAACGCACTTCAATATTTTCATGATCTAAAATCGCTTCGACAATTTTCGTATAACCTTCTTTTGGCATACCTTGGAATTTATGCGCGAAGTAGTTATCGTCATAATTAAAACGCACAGGTAAGCGTTTTAAAATGCTTGCTGGTAATTCTTTCGGTTCAACACCCCATTGTTTTTTGGTGTAACCATAGAAGAAAGCTTTATACAAATCCTTACCGACAAAACGCATTGCTTGCTCTTCAAAGGTTTGCGGATCTGTAATAGACAAATCTGCTTGTGCTTCAATTAACGCTTCTGCTTCTTTCGGTGAACAAGTTTTACCAAAGAATTGGTTAATCGTATGTAAGTTAATTGGGAGAGAATACACCGCACCTTGGCTAATCGTTTTTACACGATTAACAAACGGCATAAACTCACCAAAATTGTTCACATACTGCCATACACGTTCATTATCGGTATGGAAAATATGTGGACCATAAACATGAACCATCACATTCGTTTCAGCATCTCGCTCTGAATGGCAGTTTCCCGCCACATGGCTACGAGAATCGATAACAACAGTCTTATAACCTTTCTCTGCTAATTCGCGAGCGATAACGGCATTGGAGAAACCTGCGCCGACTAACAAAAAAATCATGTCTTATAAACAAAATTACGCAATTTATTTAATAGCTTATAAACTTTATTGAAATGATGGCGAAGATAAAATGCCAAATAGTAACTAGATGGAAAATAATAAAATAATGTAAATTTACGCCAAGTCTTCTTATCTCTTTTCATCTCTTTCTTTAATTTATCTATAGAAACTAAATTTGAATAATGAAAATTATTTATAAAAATAGGATACAAATCTCTTGGATTTAATCTGGAATTTGATAAAGAGTCACCACAGGCCCATGTAAACAAATAAAGATTAAAAATTGAATGCTCTAAGGCGATACATTCAGGTATCTGTGTATACTTGTCTTTTAACTCATTCGTGACATAGCTTAGAGAAGCAGACAAATGAATCACATTATCATAACTTTTTATTTTCATTATGCTACCATCTCTTTGTCTATACTGAATCAAAGCTAAAGGGAGATAAAAAAATGAAGTACACTCAGAAACAAATAAAGGAATAGTACTTACATCCTCATAAGTTCGCCCCCATGGATGAGAATATTTTCTCCAAATGCTTGTTTTAAAAATATGCTTCCAGGGATAAACCTGAGCAGTCCTGTATACACCAGATAAAATTTCATCAGAATAAAAAGTTAGTTGTTTAGGAACTAGCCCATAATATGGACGACCATTAGGAACTGAAGAATGATCATCCCAATAATAATTGAAATCAATAATTAAACAATCAGGTTTATTATCAAGCAAAGCATACTTTATATATTGCAATCTTTTATCAATATAAAAGTCATCACCATCAAGAAATGCTAAATACTCTCCACGAGCAACACTTATACCTATATCTCTTACTCTTGCTATACCAGAATTACCCTGATTAATTACAACAAATCTATTCGAATTAAGTCTAACCTCATAATCTTTCAATAAAGAGGTTGTTCCATCAGTAGAACCATCATTAACAATAATTAACTCCCAATCATCATCCCATTGAGAGATAACTGAATCGATAGCTTCATGTAGATATTCAACAACATTATAAGCTGCAATTACAACACTAATTAAAATATTTGACTTCATAAATTATTTTTCATAAAGAGGAATAATATCTTTAGCTAAACCTATAGCCTTAACGACACCCTTATCTAGCCAAATAACCTTTTGACAAAGTTCTTTCACTTGGTGAATTGAATGAGAAACAAATAATAATGTTGTGCCACCTGAAAGCATATCTGACATTCGCTTCTTACACTTTTCTTGAAAAGCTGAGTCACCTACAGCTAGGACTTCATCTACAATTAAAATTTCAGGCTTAACGATTGTTGCAACAGCAAATCCTAAACGAGCAGACATCCCTGATGAAAAATTTTTTAATGGCACATCTACAAAATCTTGTAACTCTGCAAACTCTATAATCTCATTAAAATGCTCTTCCATAAATTTTTTCTTATGACCAAGCAATGCACCGTTTAGAAAAATATTCTCTCTAGCTGTTAGCTCACTATCAAAACCAGCTCCTAGTTCAATCAAAGGAGCAATATTCCCATAAACTTCAACTGAGCCTTTATACGGTTTTAATATTCCACAAATCAGCTTTAAAAGTGTTGACTTTCCAGAACCATTGGTACCAATAAGCCCCCAAGACTCACCTTTCTTAACTTCAAGATTTACATCTTTTAGTGCTAGGAACTCCTGAAACATCAACTCCCCTTTTAACATTTTAATAACATACTCTTTAAGACCATTATAATCTTCGGTTGCTTTATTAAAGCGGACTGTCGCATCGGTAACTTTAATCACTGTATCCATAACTTCTAAAAATTAAATATACAAGATAAACTCATCTTGTTTTTTATTAAAATACCAAACCCCTAAAACAACAAATACTATTGAATAACAAAAACCTATTGTTATTGATGTACAACTTGGAAATTTAGCATATAAAACAATACTTCTAAATTGTTCAACATACCAATATATTGGATTAATTAACTTATAATAAATTTGATAATGTTCAGGTATAATAGAAATTGGATAAAATAGTGGTGTTAAGTACATCCACATAGATATAGCGACCCCCCATAAATACTGAATATCTCTAAAGAAGACAGTTGAAGCGGCCAAAAACAAACTCAAACCTAAGCAAAATACAAACAATTGTATTAAAATTAGAGGGAAAAATAATAAACCAAATGAAAATTTAGCCCCCGTAATAATCATAACAATCAATAACGCACCCAAAGAGAACAATAAATTAACCAAAGAACTACCTACCTTTGAAACAGTAAATATATACTTAGGAACATATGTCTTTTTAATTAAAGATGCGTTGCCTCTTATAGACCAGACAGCATTATTAGTAGACTCAACCATAAAATTAAAAATAACCTGCCCAGAGATTAAATAAAGTGGATAATTAGGCGTATCAAATCTAAATAAATTAGAAAAAACAATAACCTGAACAATCATTAATAATAGAGGATTTAAAACACTCCATAGATATCCTAGATAACTACGTCTATATTTTAACTTAACATCTCTAATTATTAATTGCTTTAATAATTCATCAAAAGCACTAAATCGTCTGAATTTCCCAATCAAATTATTTAACATTCGGTATTCTCTTATCTACACGACATACAACAGACTATCTTACATTTATTACATGCTACTTAAATTATTCCATTCATCAATAATTAACTTATCCATAGATGTTAGTTTTTCTTTATTCCTAACTTCATTAAGTGCCTTATTGATAGAAGATCTTAAAGCAATATTTCGATATTTACTTAAGATACCCTCCTGTTCTTTCTTGAATTTATACAGATAACCTTGAAGAACAAATTCTTTTTGTTGATTATCTCCAAACTCAAGTAGTTTCTCTGCTCTAGAGTCAAATAGAGCCCAATTTTCAGAATCATAGGCCTCTTTAGTATACTGATATAATATATCTATATTAATAGAAGGATCATAATTATCCAAATTAATTATGGACTCATATACCCTTTCACAATTCTTACCATCTCTAAATAAAAAAGTATTTTGTATATTGGAAAAATAAGGTTCAGAAACATTACCACCGTTATTCAACAACAATTTTAAATTTTCTATCAACTCATTCTCTGTTTTTGAAACAGGGCCAAAGCCATCTCTTTCATAAGAAAAATATCCTTCTTGTGCAATATGAATACCTGAGAAAATAGTATCTCTATCAAATTGGTAATATAAAACCGCTTTACCTAATAATCCCATCTCAAATGCGACAGAAGAATAATCTGTTATCATAAATTTTGCCGCTTGGAATAACTGCTGAATACTCTCATCACAAGTCAAAGCATTCCAAACACTAATATAATCTGGAACACTAAATTGCTCTAAATAAGGCTCCACATTTTTATGAGGAGCAAAAATAACTTTATATCCATACTCTTTTACCAAGGATGCCAATTCCTGACTATGCAAGAAATTATACCAATTCTTAGCATATTCCGTATCCATAAATCGAGGATTTAAAGTTCTCTCATTACCATTACCGATTTCCTCACCGACAATATGTACACGCCATGTTGGCATTATCAGAATGGTTCTACTATCTGATTTATTCCCTTTTAGCAATAGATCATGTCTAGGTAAACCAGTCAATACAACTTCTTTTTTTCCTAATTGATATCGACTATTATTACTTACAATCGAATTATACTCATCCTGTGTAGATGTAATCATACATAACATATTCCTTTTATACATCAACACATTAGACATATCATCCTTAATCACACCATGTTGTAAAAATACAAATTTCTTACTATGCTCATATTCATCTTTAAAATAATCCTGAATATACTTATCAAAATGGCTACTAATAATTTTAGATGCTTTCTTTAAATGTTTCTCAAATTTATGAGATCCAAATTCTAACAACTTAAAGCCTTCTTTTTCTAGCCTATTCCAATCATGAGAATCAGAATTCAAGGCAAAATAACATTCTCTTTCTGGATGATAAGTCATCATATAACGATAAAAGTGTTCTGCATTATCGTCTGCTTGAACATCTCTATCCATAATAATCCAACTATCATCAGATATATATTTCTTAGTTGGCTGATGAAATTTAGATAAAATCTCCCCTATTGATATCTGAGAATAATGTTTATTCCAGATAGATAATTTTGTTGGTTTGCCATCTATTTCAACTGCTAATATTTCCGACTCAGAAATATAAGGGAGCCAGCATCTTTTCTCCATAATAAATGGCATATTCCCAACAACATTTTGTAATGATTTTATAAATTGAGGAATTGTATCAACTCCATTTAATGTAAAACTAGTTACAACATCAGTTACTGTAAAATAACAAACTAGAATTTGCTTTTTAGCTATATCTATATTTTCAATAAAAGCTGTATAATGATCTGGTCTCTCATTTTTCAACCCTAAAATACCATTTCTTTGCATTTCCCAAATACCAATCATACTAAATTCTTTAATATATTGGCTATCGATATAAGAGAAGCACTTTCTCATTAAAGAATAATATCTTTGCTCTTCTTCTTCGCTTAATCCTGCTCTTCTCACTCGACCTGGATTATTGAATAGCTCTTTAACATGCCAGCTTAAATCCATTAGAACAGTCCATTGGATATTTTTAGGTATAAATCCTAATTTATGTTTATGCTCTTCTAATAAAGCTATATATCCATATTGAAGTAAGTCATAGAATTTTTCTTTCTTCAACCACGCAGTATCAATAGTTGAATTTCCATCACCACGTTTTCTATAAAAGAAAATAGCATCCCTTACATAAGAGATATTTCCTTTATACACATACAATAAATAATCAGCCAGATATTTCCCGTCTTCAAAATGAGGTTTAATTCTAGAATCAAATTCTAAATTTGAATCGAGTAAATGCTGTGTTTTAAAAAATGTTACAGTAACAAATAGATTTACAAAATTATCCATATCTGTAACAGGAACTTTTGTTACTCTATGTTTAAAGCGATATTTTAGAGGATGAGTATTAGAAGCAACTTTTGTTTTATCATGATAATAATATAAATTACCAACCACCATCTCAGTTTCATTATCACTTGAAATTACTTCATCAATCAATTGAAAATAATCAGGTGCGACAAAATCGTCAGAATCAATAAATGTAACCCACTTAGTTTTCACATATCTCATCCCCAGATTTCGTGCTGAAGATATCCCACCATTAGTCTTATATACATATGTAATATTGTTTGGATATTTTTTTTGCCATCTTTTAATAATTTCAGCAGAATTGTCTGTTGAACCATCATCAACCAAAACTAATTGAATATGATTTTCAAAATTAATTGTTTGATTTACTAAACTAGTAAAATATTCATCCAGGTATTCAGATACATTATATACTGCTGAAACTACAGTATATTGCTCTTTTCCTACATACTTCTTAGGAAAAACCATTTTTCTATGATTAACTTTATATTCTTGCAATAGTTCTATTGAACGTTTTACTGCCCATTTAGGATCTCTAAGTGCTTTCTTAGCCTTACGTTTAAAGTCATGTAATTTCATATTCTCACTCAATTCATAAACAATTAATCTAGTTCTTTATTCTATCAGAAAATGATAAGAAACGATAAAAAAAGTGCAGATCAAACTAACCGCACTTTTCTTGTTCAACAACTTGAATTCTGTTGTTTATCATTAAGCATAATACATCTCAAACTCAACTGGATGTGGTGTCATATTTAAACGTTCCACGTCTTTACGTTTAACACTAATAAATGCTTCGATAAAGTCTTTAGCAAATACACCGCCTTGCGTTAAGAACTCATAGTCTTTTTCTAATGAATTCAATGCTTCTTCTAGTGAGCTCGCTACCGCTGGAATATCTTTTAATTCTTCTGGTGGAAGATCATAAAGATTTTTATCCATTGCATCGCCTGGATGAATTTTGTTCACTACACCATCAAGACCTGCCATTAATAATGCAGCGAAAGCAAGATATGGGTTTGCCAATGGATCTGGGAAACGTGCTTCAATACGAATTGCCTTCGGATTGGTTACTGCAGGGATACGGATTGAAGCAGAACGGTTGCTTGCAGAGTAAGCCAACAATACTGGCGCTTCAAAACCTGGTACTAAACGTTTATATGAATTCGTACTTGGGTTAGTGAATGCATTTAATGCTTTAGCATGCTTAATAATACCGCCAATGTAATAAAGTGCGGTTTCAGAAAGACCTGCATATTTATCACCTTGGAAAATATTTTTACCGTCTTTGCTTAATGACATATTACAGTGCATACCCGAACCATTATCACCTGTGATTGGTTTTGGCATAAAGCAAGCGGTTTTACCATGTTCTAATGCAACGTTTTGCACCACATATTTATAGATTTGAGTTTCATCCGCTTTCAAGGTTAAGCTATTGAATTTCGTTGCAATTTCATTTTGACCTGCAGTCGCCACTTCATGGTGGTGAGCTTCTACTACTAAGCCCATTTCTTCTAAAATCAAACACATTTCAGAGCGAATATCATGTGCTGTATCAATTGGAGCAACCGCACAGTAACCGCCTTTTTTCAATGGACGATAAGCGTTGTTACCATCTTCGTATTTTTTGTTGGTGTTCCAAGCAGCTTCAATGTCATCAACGGCAAAAGAAGCGCGATTCATTGATACATCAAAACGTACATCATCAAATAAGAAGAACTCTGGTTCAGGACCAAAGAATGCTTGATCCGCAATACCGATTGAACGCATATAGTTTTCGGCACGAATAGCAATTGAACGCGGGTCACGATCATAGCTTTGCATAGTCGTTGGTTCATAAATACTACAACGAATAGAGAGGGTTGGGATCTGCGCAAATGGATCGACTACCGCAGTTTCAGCGATTGGCATTAAAAGCATATCGGCTTTGTTAATGGTTTTCCAAC
>CAUQGU010000032.1:0-19175 GCA_963517645.1 uncultured Haemophilus sp.
AAAGCACAAAGTGCGGTCGAAATTTTATGCAAAAACAAAATCTTGTTATTTTAGGATCAACCGGTTCTATTGGTCATAGCACCCTTTCTGTTATCGAACATAATCCTGACAAATACCATGCCTTTGCGTTAGTAGGGGGCAAAAATGTTGAGATAATGTTTGAACAATGCGTGAAATTTCAACCGCACTTTGCTGCATTAGATGATGAAAATGCAGCAAAGGTATTACGAGAAAAATTATCTTCACACCACATTAAAACGGAAGTCTTAGCTGGACAGAAAGCCATTTGTGAGCTGGCGGCACATCCAGACGCCGATCAAGTTATGGCAGCCATTGTTGGGGCGGCAGGATTACTACCAACTCTTTCGGCAGTAAAAGCAAGTAAAAAAGTCTTGCTTGCGAATAAAGAGTCGTTAGTGACTTGTGGTCAGATCTTTATTGATGCAGTGAAGCAGTCAAAAGCAAAATTATTGCCAGTCGATAGCGAACATAACGCGATTTTTCAATCTTTGCCTCCAGAAGCCCAAGAAAAGGTTGGGTTTTGTCCTTTGAAAGAATTAGGGGTCAGTAAAATTGTCTTAACCGGTTCTGGTGGACCTTTCCGTTATACGCCATTAAACGAGTTTGAGCATATTACGCCAGAACAAGCCGTTGCTCATCCAAACTGGTCAATGGGCAAAAAAATCTCTGTAGATTCTGCCACGATGATGAATAAAGGTTTAGAGTACATTGAGGCACGTTGGTTATTTAATGCATCGGCTGATGAAATGGAAGTGATTATTCATCCTCAATCTATTATTCATTCAATGGTGCGTTATGTAGATGGTTCAGTCATTGCTCAAATGGGTAATCCAGATATGCGCACACCTATTGCGGAAACGATGGCTTATCCAAATCGTACAGTCAGTGGTGTGGAACCATTAGATTTCTTTAAAATCAAAGAATTGACGTTTATTGAACCTGATTTTAATCGTTATCCAAATTTAAAATTAGCGATTGATGCTTTTGCAGAAGGGCAGTATGCGACAACCGCAATGAATGCAGCAAATGAAATTGCCGTACAAGCCTTTTTAGATGGCTATATTAAATTTACGGATATTGCGAAAATTAACCAAGCATCGGTTGAGAAAATGCCATCTTCTATTATTTCAAGCATTGATGATGTATTAGCTGTAGATAAGCAAGCCCGTGAATTAGCCGATTCGCTGATTAAAAAGTTGATGTAGAATACGCAAAAGTGCGGTCATAAAATTCGAATATTTTAGAATGAAAGAACTTGATAACAATAATATTCCCGAACATGTTGCCATTATTATGGATGGCAATGGTCGTTGGGCGAAACAACAAAATAAGTTGCGTATTTTTGGTCATACAAATGGTGTGGCGGCCGTGCGCCGTGCAGTGAGTTATGCACGACAAACTGGCGTTAAGTTTTTGACGTTATATGCGTTTAGCAGTGAAAACTGGAATCGTCCGGAACAAGAAGTGAGTGCATTGATGACGCTCTTTATGCAAGCACTTGATCGAGAAGTTAAAAAATTACACAAAAATAATATTCGTTTAAAGATCATCGGTGATATTTCTCGTTTTAGTGAGAAATTGCAAGAGAAGATCGCAAAAGCAGAAAATTTAACGGAAAATAATACTGCACTGACTTTAAATATTGCGGCGAATTACGGTGGTTGTTGGGATATTGTTCAAGCGACTCAACAATTCGCTGAAAAAGTAAAAAATAATGAGATTTCGGTGAGTGATATTAATGAATCACTTTTCCAGCAACATTTAGTGACCCAAGATGAACCGCCGGTCGATTTACTGATTCGCACAAGCGGTGAGCAACGCATTAGTAATTTCTTGCTTTGGCAAATTGCATATGCGGAATTGTGTTTTTTAGATGTGCTTTGGCCAGATTTTAGTGAAAAAGATTTTAATCAGGCAATTGCCTGCTATCAACAACGTCATCGCCGTTTTGGCGGGACAGAATAAGCGGAGAACTTATGCTTAAAGAACGTGTATTATCAGCCATTGTATTGATTGCTTTGGTATTATGTGCCTTGTTCTTATTTACCCCATTTTATTTTGCCCTAGCCTTAGGCTTTGTGGCGACGCTTGGTATTTGGGAGTGGGCTCAATTTGCTCGTTTTAAAAATCCTTTGGCGCGTCTTTGTATCGCGGCATTTTTAGGCGCATTTATCTTCCTCTGGCTTTATAACGAAGGTAATTATTTAGATGCTGGGCGAGTGTTTGAAAACTACTTACCGCTTTTATTGCTAAATTCAGTCGGTTGGTGGGCACTTGCATTAGTATTAGTGGTGACTTATCCAAGTTCAGCGAAGTTTTGGGGTAAAAATATACCTTTACAACTCTTGTTTGCTTTCTCTACGCTGATTCCTTTTGTTGCCGCTGTCTTACGTTTACGTTTAGATAATTATACTGCTGATCCTCATCATGGTTTATTCTTATTGCTCTATGTGTTTGTATTGGTATGGGCAGCGGACTCTGGTGCCTATTTTGCCGGACGAGCTTTTGGTAAGCACAAACTTGCACCGAAAGTATCACCGGGGAAAACATGGCAAGGCGTATTTGGTGGCATGATCACCGCTGCGGTATTGGCATTTGTATTTATTCATTTCTCAGGTGAAACTTTATTAGGTAGCCGAGCAATGAGCAGTTTTGTTGTGCTTTCAGTGGCAACTGTAGCTATCTCTGTATTAGGTGACTTAGCTGAAAGTATGTTTAAACGTGAATCAGGCATCAAAGACAGTAGTCAATTAATTCCAGGCCATGGCGGTATTTTAGATCGTATTGATAGCTTAACGGCGGCAGTACCATTCTTCACATACTTCTATTTCTTTGTGTTATAAGGGTAGAACATGTCATTTTTGTGGTCGCTTGGCTCATTTATTGTTGCAATCGCCGTGCTGGTTGCCGTACACGAATACGGCCACTTTTGGGCGGCAAGAAAGTGCGGTATTAAAATTCATCGTTTTTCGATTGGCTTTGGTAAAGTGATTTGGCGACGCACAGATAAATTAGGCACCGAATTTGCTATTTCAGCCATTCCACTTGGCGGTTATGTCAAAATGCTTGATGGACGAAATGAAGAAGTTCCCGTAGAGTTAAAATCGCAGGCATTTGAAAGCAAATCGGTAGCTCAACGTGCTTTTGTGATTGCTGCAGGTCCCCTTGCTAATTTTATTTTTGCGATTTTGGCATATTGGGTGATTTATTCTGTTGGGATTCCGAGTGTTAAACCGGTCATTGAAAATGTCACGCCAAATTCTCCCGCTGCGATGGCTCAAATTGAACCGAATAGCCAGATTTTGGCAATTGATGGAAAGAATGTACCCGATTGGGAAACCATTAATTTATTGCTCACTGATAAGTTAGGTTCTGATTCTGTTGAACTCACATTAACACCTTTTGGTAAAGACCAACCGTATCAACGGATCATTAATCTGCAAAATTGGACATTTAAACCAGATAAAGAAACAGCATTTGAAACATTAGGGATCAATCCCGTTTCAAGTAAAGTGGAGATGACACTATCAAAAGTGGTGGAGAGCTCTCCAGCAGAAAAAGCAGGCTTATTGATTGGCGATAAAATTTTAGCAGAAAATTCGACCGCACTTGACTGGAAAGCTTTTGTTGCATTGGTACAACAAGGTCAGCCTTTTACAATCAAGGTGAAACGTAATCAAGAAATTTTTGACAAAACCTTGCAACCTGAAAAGAATCGAGACGGTAAATGGTTTGTAGGGTTAAGTCCGACGTTCTTAAAAGTTGGCGAACAGTATCGAACTGAATTAAAATATGGTATTCTTGACGCCCTAAGAAAAGGTGTGGAAAAGACAGGCCAAATTTCGTGGTTTATTGTGAAGGCAATCGGGAAATTGTTTAGTGGAGAGCTTTCATTTTCCAGTTTGGCTGGGCCAATTTCAATTGCCCAAGGTGCAGGTGCATCTTCTAACGCTGGCGTGATTTATTTCTTGAGTTTTCTCGCGTTAATCAGTGTTAATTTAGGCATAATGAATTTATTTCCGTTGCCAGTTTTAGATGGTGGACATCTCGTATTTTTGGCGGCGGAAGCTATCAAAGGAAAACCTGTTTCAGAACGGGTACAAAATTTAAGTTATCGTATAGGGCTCACTATTTTGTTAATTCAAACAATTTTTGTGCTTTTTAATGATTTCTTACGTTTATAACTATTGTTTTTTATAGGATAAAGTCGATGAAAAAACTTCTAATCGCAAGTTTATTATTCGGTACTACAACGAGTGTATTTGCGGCACCATTTGTAGCAAAAGACATTCGTGTTGACGGTGCTCAAGGAGACTTAGAACAGCAAATTCTTGCAAGCCTTCCTGTTCGTAGTGGTCAGCGTGTAACGGATAAAGATGTAGCCAATATTGTACGTTCATTATTCGTAAGTGGACAGTTTGATGATGTTAAAGCTTTCCAAGATGGCGACGCATTAGTTGTGAGCGTTATTGCGAAACCAATCATTTCTGAAGTGAATATTAAAGGTAACTCAGTTATTCCAACAGAAGCATTAAAACAAAACCTTGATGCAAATGGTTTCAAAAGTGGTGATGTGTTAAATCGTGCGAAATTAGAAGAGTTTGCGAAAACCTTAAGAGAACATTATAAGAGTATAGGTCGTTATAATGCGAAAGTTGATCCGATCGTGACAACTTTACCAAATAACCGCGCAGAAATTACACTTCAAATTGATGAAGATGATACGGCAAAACTTCGCTCTGTTACTTTTAATGGAAATGAAGCGATTTCTAGCAGTAAGTTACAAGAACAAATGGAGCTTCAACCAGATTCTTGGTGGAAACTTTGGGGTAATAAGTTTGATGGTTCTCAGTTTGACAAAGATATTCAAGCTATCCAAGACTACTACCAAAATAATGGTTATGCCAAAGCCAGAGTGACAAAAACAGATGTTCAGTTAAATGAAGAGCATACAAAAGCAGATGTCACTATTGATGTAAGTGAAGGTGAAAAATATAACTTAAGTTCTGCTCGTATTGTCGGTAACTTAGGTGGTATGGCTGATGAATTGCAACCATTATTAGGTGAACTTCACTTAAACGATACGTTCAGCCGTGCGGATGTGCAAAATGTTGAAAGCTTAATTAAAGATAAATTAGGTGAACGTGGTTACGGTAGTGCAACGGTTAATGCTGTACCAACTTTTGATGATGCGAATAAAACATTAGCATTAACCTTTGTGGTTGATGCTGGACGTCGTTTATCTGTACGTCAAGTTCGTTTTGAAGGTAATACGGTTTCTGCAGATAGTACATTGCGTCAAGAAATGCGTCAGCAAGAAGGAACTTGGTATAACTCACAATTAGTTGAGTTAGGTAAAGTGCGTTTAGATAGAACAGGTTTCTTTGAGAGCGTAGAAAATCGTGTTGAACCAATTCAAGGTTCTAATGATGAAGTCGATGTCGTATATAAAGTAAGAGAACGTAATACAGGTAGTATCAACTTTGGTATCGGTTATGGTACAGAAAGTGGTATCAGCTATCAAGCGAGTGTGAAACAAGATAACTTCTTGGGAACAGGTGCGGCGGTAAGTCTAGGTGGTACACGTAATGACTATGGTACAAGTGTAAACTTGGGTTATACAGAACCATACTTTACTAAAGATGGAGTAAGTTTAGGTGGAAACGTATTCTATGAAACTTACGATAACTCGAAAAGTGATACTTTATCAACCTATAAACGTACAACTTACGGTGGTAATGTCACATTAGGATTCCCAGTTAATGAGAATAACTCATATTACGTGGGATTAGGTTATACTTATAATAAAATCAGTAACTTCGCGTATGAATACAACCGTGATTTATACATGAAGTCAATGAATTTGACTGGAAACTCAATCAAAACTAATGATTTTGATTTCTCATTTGGTTGGAATTACAACAGCCTAAACCGTGGCTATTTCCCAACTAAAGGTGTGAAAGCAAGTTTAGGTGGCCGTGTCACCATTCCAGGATCTGATAATAAATATTATAAATTAAGTGCTGATCTTCAAGGTTTCTACCCATTAGATCGTGATCATCGCTGGGTATTATCTGGAAAAGCAACTGCTTCTTATGCAAATGGCTTAGGTGGTAAACGTGTACCGTTCTATCAACTTTATACGGCGGGTGGTATTGGTTCATTACGTGGTTTTGCTTATGGTGCAGTAGGTCCTAATGCGATTTATCAAGACAAATATGGCCAATGGTATCAAAGTACTGATGTCGTTGGTGGTAACGCGATGGCTACGGCAAGCGTGGAACTTATTGTTCCAACCCCATTTGTTGGAGATAAAAGCCAAAATAGCGTAAGAACCTCACTTTTCGTTGATGCAGCGAGCGTTTGGAATACAAAATGGAAATCAGATAAAGAAGGCTTAAAATCATCTCCGATTTATGCAACATTACCTGATTACAGCAAAGCAGGTCGAATCCGTGCTTCGACTGGTGTTGCTTTCCAATGGCAATCCCCAATTGGACCATTGGTATTCTCTTATGCGAAACCAATCAAAAAATATGAAAATGATGATGTAGAACAATTCCAATTTAGTATTGGTGGTTCTTTCTAATAAATTGAACTTTTACGTTCTATTTAAGTCAAAATCTTCGTTCTGTGTCAGTGAGTTAGCTGACACAGAAATATTTACTAAACTAATTTAAGGAAATTCAAATATGAAAAACGTAGTAAAAGTTACCGCACTTTCTTTAGGTCTTGCACTTGCATCAGGTTTTGCTGCTGCAGATGAAAATATCGCATTCATCAATGCGGGTTACTTATTCCAAAACCACCCGGATCGTCAAGCTGTAGCAGATAAGTTAGATGCAGAATTCAAACCAATGGCGGATAAACTTGCTGCAAGTAAGAAAGAAATTGATGACAAAATCGTAGCATCTCGTAAAAAAGTAGAAGCAAAAGTGGCTGCTTTACAAAAAGATGCACCTCGTTTACGTCAAGCTGAAATTCAAAAACGCCAAGAAGAAATCACTAAATTTGGTTCAGATGAAGAAGCTGCATTAAATAAATTAATGGAAGAGCAAGATAAAAAAGTGGCAGAGTTTCAAGAGTTAAACGAAAAACGTCAAACTGAAGAGCGTGGTAAATTATTAGAAAGCATTCAAGTTGCGACTAATAACTTAGCAAAAGCAAAAGGTTATACTTATGTTTTAGATGCTAACTCTGTAGTATTTGCAGTAGATGGTAAAGATATTACTGAAGAAGTATTAAAATCTATTCCAGCAACTGAAAAAGCAGCGCCAGCAAAAACTGAAGAGAAAAAATAATAGGTTCTCATAATGCAAAAATCCTATTCTTTACAGGAATTAGCAACAAAAGTCGGCGGTACCCTTCGTGGTAACGCCGACGTTGTCGTTAATAATATTGCCGCACTATCAAAAGCAGAACCTAACCAACTGACCTTCATTTCTAATGCAAAATTTCGTCCTTTATTAGCTAAATCTAAAGCAGGTATTCTTGTCGTGTCAGAAGCGGATGTGGAATTTTGCTCACCTGAAAGTAATTTACTTATCGTTAAAGATCCTTATGTTGCTTATGCAGTATTAGCTCAATATATGGATACTACCCCGAAAGCGGCTCAAAATATCCACCCAAGTGCAGTTATTTCTGAAAAAGCTTCAATTGGTGAAAATGTATCAATTGGTGCAAATGCCGTTATTGAAGAAGGTGTTGTATTAGGGGATAACGTGATTATTGGCGCGGGTTGTTTTGTGGGTAAATTTACCAAAATTGGTGCGGGTACACAGCTTTGGGCAAACGTAAGCGTTTATCATGAAGTAGAAATTGGACAAAATTGCTTAATTCAATCAGGAGCAGTCATCGGTAGTGATGGTTTTGGTTATGCAAATGATCGTGGTCACTGGGTGAAAATTCCACAAGTTGGTCAAGTGATCATTGGTAATAATGTCGAAATTGGTGCTTGCACTTGTATTGACCGTGGCGCCTTAGATGCGACAGTCATTGAAGATAACGTGATTATTGATAACCTGTGTCAAATTGCGCATAACGTTCATATCGGCGCAGGTACAGCAGTAGCTGGCGGTGTCATTATGGCGGGTAGCCTAAAAGTGGGGCGTTATTGTTTAATTGGCGGAGCAAGTGTGATTAATGGTCACATGGAAATCTGCGATAAAGTAACGGTGACAGGCATGGGGATGGTGATGCGTCCAATTACTGAACCAGGCGTTTACTCATCGGGCATTCCATTACAAACCAATAAAGAGTGGCGAAAAACAGCCGCACTTACCTTGGGGATTGATGGTATGAATAAACGACTGAAAGCCCTTGAGAAAAAACTTGGTTAAGATTTTTAAAACGTACCTTAGGGTGCGTTTTATTTTTATACAGAAATATCGTATAATCTCAATGTTTTATTATTATTTATTTTAAAGGTATTAGACGTGTCAGAGAATCAAGTAAGTAAAGTGATTGAAGCAAAAGAAATTATGACCTTATTGCCACATCGTTATCCATTTTTATTAGTGGATCGCGTGTTAGACTACAAAGAAGGCGAATGGTTAAAAGCAATTAAAAATATCAGTGTAAACGAACCTTGTTTTACCGGTCATTTCCCTGGAGAGCCAATTTTACCGGGCGTGTTAATTCTTGAAGCTTTGGCACAATCAATGGGGATCCTTGCATTTAAAACTCATGAATTAAAAGGTGGCGAATTATTCTATTTCGCAGGTATTGATGAAGCGCGTTTCAAACGCCCAGTATTACCTGGAGATCAAATGGAATTGAACGTTCAAGTGATTAAAGAACGTCGTGGTATTACAGCATTCACGGGTATTGCAACTGTAAACGGTGAAGTAGCTTGTGAAGCCAAATTAATGTGTGCTCGTCGATAATTAAAGAAAATTAAGGGGTAAGTATGATCCACCCAAGTGCAAAAATTCACCCGACCGCGCTTGTTGCTGATGGCGCAGTTATTGGCGAAGATGTTGTTATCGGTCCTTTCTGTATTATTGAAGGGAGCGTTGAGATTAAAGCACGTACTGTTTTAAATTCTCACATTGTCGTGAAAGGCGATACCGTGATTGGTGAAGATAACCAGATTTATCAATTCGCCAGCATTGGTGAAGTGAACCAAGATTTAAAATATAAGGGCGAAGCAACAAAAACCATTATTGGTAATGGAAACCGTATTCGCGAGCATGTGACGATTCACCGCGGCACTATCCAAGGTGGTGGTGTAACACGTATTGGTAATAACAATTTACTCATGGTAAACGTACATGTTGCTCATGATTGCCAAATCAAGAATAACTGTATCTTAGCAAATAACGCAACACTTGCAGGTCATGTTGAATTGGATGATTTTGTAATTGTTGGTGGTATGTCTGCGATTCACCAATTTGTGATCGTAGGGGCACACGTTATGCTAGGTGGTGGTTCTATGGTTAGCCAAGATGTGCCGCCTTATGTGATGGCTCAAGGTAACCATGCGCAGCCTTTCGGTGTAAACCTTGAAGGATTAAAACGTCGTGGTTTTGATAAACCAACCATGCATGCTATCCGTAATGTTTATAAAATGATTTACCGTAGCGGTAAAACCCTTGAAGAAGTATTGCCTGAAATTGAACAAATTGCACAAACTGAATCTGCAATTAGTTTCTTTGTGGAGTTCTTCAAACGTTCTACTCGTGGCATTATTCGTTAATTAACGTTTCTTTTCTCATTAAGAGAAAATGATGAATAACAGAGAGACCGCACTATGATTTGTTCAAAGTGCGGTCGTTTTTTAGGATAAATTTAATGATTAAAGAAAATCCGACTATTGCGATTATTGCCGGCGAGGTCTCTGGCGATATTCTTGGTGCAGGTCTCATTCAAGCGCTTAAACGCCACTATCCGCAAGCTAAATTCGTCGGGATTGGTGGCGAGCGAATGATTGCTCAAGGCTTTGAAAGCTTTTTTGATATGGAAGAGCTCTCTGTTATGGGGCTAGTAGAAGTTCTCAAACATTTGCCGCGATTGCTAAAAATTCGTCGCAGTATCATCGACCAACTCTCTGATATTAAACCTGATGTATTTATCGGTATTGATGCACCGGATTTCAATCTTACGGTTGAACTGAAATTAAAAGAAAAAGGGATTAAGACCATTCATTACGTGAGTCCATCTGTCTGGGCTTGGCGTCAAAATCGTATTTATAAAATTGCCAAAGCGACCCATCAAGTATTAGCCTTTCTTCCTTTTGAAAAAGCCTTTTATGATCGTTTTAATGTGCCTTGCCGTTTTATTGGCCATACCATGGCAGATGCGATTCCATTAAAACCAAATAGAACGGAAGCTTGCCAGACCTTAGGTATTGATGAAAACGGACGTTATCTTGCCATTTTAGTGGGGAGTCGAGGGAGCGAAGTTGGGTTTCTGACAGAGCCATTTCTAAAAACTGCTTTGTTATTAAAAGAAAAATATCCAGATTTGCAGTTTTTAGTCCCTTTGGTGAATGAAAAACGTCGCCAGCAATTTGAGGAAATAAAGGCTCAGATTGCACCTGATCTCGATATGCATTTAATTGATGGTAAAGCACGCCAAGTGATGATTGCTGCCGAAGCAACTTTACTAGCTTCAGGTACCGCTGCACTTGAAGCGATGTTGTGTAAATCGCCAATGGTGGTAGGGTATCGAATGAAACCTTTCACGCATTTTTTGGCAAAACGATTGGTCAAAACAAAATATATTTCATTGCCTAATTTGTTAGCGGATGAAATGCTTGTGCCAGAAATGATTCAAGAAGATTGCGAACCGCAAAAATTAGCAGAACAACTTTCGCAGTATTTGGGTGATGACGAACGTGCGGTCAAATCTCGCAGTGTTTTAATTCAACGTTTTACTGAATTACATAAATTAATTCAATGTGATGCGGACAGCCAAGCCGCACAAGCTGTGATTGATTTGTTGGAGCAAAAACATGACTGATTTTGTTTATCCTGAAGGTTATCAACTATTTGCTGGGGTGGATGAAGTAGGCCGAGGCCCTTTAGTTGGCGCAGTTGTCACGGCTGCAGTGATCTTAGATCCGAATAACCCGATTGCTGGTTTAGCAGATTCTAAAAAGCTCAGTGAGAAAAAACGTCTTGCACTCGCAGCAGAAATTAAAGAGAAAGCCTTAGCTTGGGCAATGGGACGAGCTGAGCCAGCTGAGATTGATGAATTAAATATTCTTCATGCCTCGATGTTAGCCATGGATCGAGCAGTAAAAGCCTTAAAAATTCAACCGCACTTTGTATTGGTAGATGGCAATCGTATTCCGCCTAACCTTGGTTTACCAGCTCAAGCGGTAGTGAAAGGGGATTCACTTGTGGCGGAAATTAGTGCCGCCTCTATTTTGGCAAAAGTCGCACGCGATCAGGAAATGGAAGCATTAGATAAAAAGTATCCTGAATATGCTTTTGCTCAACATAAAGGGTATCCGACCAAATTACACTTAGAAAAATTAGCGGAACTGGGTCCTTTACCAGAGTATCGTCGTAGTTTTTCACCCGTGAAGAAAGCATTAGGCATAGAAGAATAGTTAGAGTGAAAGGTCGTAAGATTAAAGGATAGAGTATGAACACCATTTTTGCTCATGCACTTTGGGTGAGCCCATTATTGTGGACATTAATGTTGCTTGGCGCAGCGATCATTTTATTTGTGCATAATAAAATTCGTATGGATGTGGTGGCATTATTGGTGATGCTTTCTTTTTATCTAAGTGGCATTCTCAGTATCCAGGAGATCTTAGTTGGCTTTAGCGATCCTAATATTATCCTTATTGCTTTACTCTTCATTGTGGGGGAAAGCTTGGTTCGGACAGGAATTGCTTATCGTGTGAGTGACGGCATCTTGAAAGTTGCGGGAAATAGTGAAGCTAAAGTGCTTATTTTACTGATGCTTTCAGTGGCTGGATTAGGTGCATTTATGAGTTCTACTGGCGTGGTTGCGGTGTTTATTCCTGTTGTGATTATGATTTGCCGTCAAATGAATATTTCCCCAAAACGATTAATGATGCCGTTAAGCGTAGCGGGATTAATCAGTGGGATGATGACGTTAATCGCGACAGCCCCTAACCTTGTGGTGAATGCGGAATTAGTGAAAGATACGAATCTTCGTCTTGAGTTTTTTGATTTCACTCCGATAGGATTGCTGATCTTAGTGTTGGGTATGGGCTATATGCTTATCGCTCGTCGATGGCTTTCTGATAATAGTGATGAAAGCAATCAAGATACGGCGCAGAGCTCCATGAATGAGTTAATTAATGAATATGGTTTGAAAGATCGTACCAAGCGTTTGGTGGTGAAAAACACGTCCCCTTTCGTGGGTAAAACCTTAGATCAACTTCATTTGCGTTCTAGTTACCAACTCAATGTGTTGGCAATTGAGCGCTGGAAACATTTCCGCCCAAGTTACATCATGCCTCTTGGCACCTCAGAGATAAAAGCAAAAGATATCCTCATGGTGGATCTGGAACGCTGTGATTTCAATTTTGATATGTTTTGCCAAGAGTTTCATTTAGAACCTGCCGAAATTAAATCCCAATCGTTTGATCAGCAAGCTCGTTCTATTGGGATGGCTGAGTTAATTATTGTGCCAAACTCAGCCTGTATTGGTAAAACGACTGCTGAGTTACAATTCCGCACGAAATATGGCTTGAATGTAGTTGGGATTAAGCGAGATGGAGTGGTGTTGAGTGATGCCTTTAAAGAAAAATATCGCTCAGGTGATTTGCTTTTAGTGATTGGTGATTGGCGACTTATTCAAGCGATGCGTGATCGTCGAAAAGATTTCCTGGTATTGAATTATCCGAAAGAAATGGAGCGTGCCGTACCAGCTCAACGTCAAGCACCACTAGCCTTACTATCCATTTTGACTATGGTGGTACTGATGGTCTCAGGTGCTGTGCCGAATGTTGTGGCTGCCTTGATTGGTTGTTTAATGTTGGCTTATTTCCGTTGCGTAGATGCTAAAAGTGCTTATGACTCCATTCAGTGGCCGAGCCTTATTTTGATTATCGGAATGATGCCATTTTCAACCGCACTTCAAAAAACTGGTGGGGTTGAGTTTGCAGTGAAATGGCTGACTCAAATCATTGATGGATGGGGAATGTATCCTGTATTGATTGTGCTCTTTGTTTTTTGTGCATTAGTCGGGTTGTTTATATCGAATACTGCTACTGCAATTTTGATGGCACCCATTGCGATTTCTCTTGCTCAGCAACTTAATGTTTCTCCCGTACCATTCGCAATGGTCGTCGCGATTGCAGCTTCAGCTGCATTTATGACACCGGTCTCTTCTCCAGTAAATACCATGGTGGTGGGGCCAGGTGGCTACAAATTTGCTGACTTTATTAAAATCGGTGTGCCTTTCACTTTAATTGTTATGTTGGTGACTGTTTTTATTGTGCCAATATTATTTCCATTTTAAATGAAGAGCAGTTATGACCATAAGAGAGACATTTCTTGCAAAATTCTTGCTCCTAACATCTGGATTTTAAGGCGAATTTTTTATTTAAGGAAAAAATGTGAAAAAACTTACCACACTAGCTATTCTTTGTCTTTGCTCGTCTTTACTCGCCAATGAAGGTGCGGTATCTATTGATCTCAATAGTGGCAAAGATATCTATTCTCAATGTCTTGATGAAACGATTAAAGAATTAAAAAAAGAAGATTCAGAAGCAGACATCAATAATGCTGTTGTAGCTAGTTGTATGGAATACACCTCATATATGTATAAACAAAAAATTAATAGGTTATATAAAGAAATTAACGAACAAGTTAAAAAAGCAAAAAATTCAAGAGATGCTAGTGATGAATTGAGTCAATTAGAAACTTCTCAAAAAACTTGGATTCAGTATCGAAATAATAAATGTGCGCTTTTTAATTCAGGATTACAAAATCTTTCTTGCTTAATGAATGAGAATGAACAACGTATAGAGAAGCTAAAAAAGATAAAGGTAGGAGATGAACTTTTTTATTCAACGGAAAAAAATGGTAACCTTAGTGAAGATGTTTACTCGCAATGTCTTGATGAAACGATTAAGGAATTAAAAAAAGAAGATCCAGAAGCGGGTATCAATAATGCTATTGTTAGTTATTGCATAGACTCGACCTCTGAACAATATAAAAAACAAATCAATCAGCTATATCAAGAAATCACCAGACAGATAAAACAAAGCTCAGATTTAAATGAAGTTAACTATGATTTAAAAGGACTAGAAACCTTTCAAAAAACTTGGATTCGTTATCGAAATAGTAAATGCGCTCTTGTTAATCCTGGATTAGGAGAGCATTATTGTTTAATGAGCGAAAATAGAATGCGTGTAGAAAAACTAAAAAAGATAAAAGCTGGGGAGGAACAGTTTTATTCTGATGAAGATTTTGAATAAACTATTAAAAAAAGGGAGCTAAGCTCCCTTTTTATTACGTGTTTATTTATTTAATTTCGCTTTATAAGTTGGGTTCATTAAGTTTTCTACAGAAAGGATGTCATCCAATTGTTCTGCGGTTAATAAACCTTTTTCTAATACCACTTCACGTACGCCTTTACCGGTTTGAGCACAGATTTTACCCACTAAGTCGCCATTATGGTGACCGATAAATGGATTTAAGTAAGTCACGATACCGATTGAGTTGAATACGTAGTTTTCACAAATTTCTTTGTTTACAGTAATACCGTCTACACATTTATCGCGTAAGTTCACACAAGCATTGGTTAAGATGTCGATAGATTCAAACATTGCTTGACCAATTACAGGTTCCATTACGTTTAATTGTAATTGACCCGCTTCAGATGCGAAAGTAACGGTAGTATCGTTACCAATCACTTTAAAGCATACTTGGTTCACCACTTCTGGAATAACTGGGTTTACTTTTGCAGGCATGATAGAAGAACCTGCTTGTAATTCAGGTAAGTTAATTTCTTTAATACCTGCACGTGGACCAGAAGAGAGTAAACGTAAGTCGTTACATACTTTAGATAGTTTTACTGCGGTACGTTTTAATGCACCGTGAACCATTACATAAGCACCACAGTCAGATGTTGCTTCGATTAGGTTTTCAGCAGGTACACAAGGTAATCCAGTTACTTCAGCAAGGTGTTTTACCACTAATTCTGTATAACCTTTTGGTGTATTTAAACCTGTACCGATTGCGGTTGCACCAAGGTTTACTTCAAGGAGTAACTCTGCGGTACGTTTTAAGTTACGTACTTCTTCTTCAAGTAATACGGCAAACGCTTTAAACTCTTGACCAACGGTCATAGGTACAGCATCTTGTAATTGGGTACGACCCATTTTTAAAATTTTAGCAAATTCTTTTGCTTTATTATCGAAACCATCATGTAAGTATTGGATTTTGTCGATAAGTTTTAAAATGCTGTTATATACCGCAATACGGAAACCGGTAGGATATGCATCGTTGGTAGATTGGCTAGCGTTCACGTGGTCCATTGGGTTAATAACATCATATTCACCTTTTTTATGACCAATTTTTTCAAGCGCGAGGTTAGCAACTACTTCGTTGGTATTCATATTCACAGAAGTACCGGCACCACCTTGATACACGTCAGATGGGAATTGATCTAAGCATTTCCCCGTGGTAAGAATTTCATCACAAGCCGCCACAATCGCTTTTGCAATATCACTTGGAATAGCACCTAATTCACCATTCGCTAGGGCAGTCGCTTTTTTAACCATTACCATGCCGCGAACAAATTCCGGTACATCAGAAATGGTTACATTAGAAATATTGAAGTTTTCAACCGCTCTTAAGGTATGGATACCCCAGTATGCATCTGCTGGTACATCGCGTTCACCTAATAAATCCACTTCTTTTCTGTATTGAGTCATTTTAATCACCTTTCCTGGTTGTTAATTAATTTGAGTTAATTATAGGAATTTACATCGAAAATAAATTTGACGTGGATCACATTTCAAATAAGACGTATAAGAGATATTTTCATTTCTCGCATAAATTTTTTTAGGGGAAAATCACCTGGCAATATTAATTTTATGCTGATTTTAGTTGCTCACCGATCTTCTCAAAGAGCTTTTGAATGAGTTCAGCACGATGCCCAAGCACTCTAACAATAAGTCCACCTTCATTTAATTGAGAAACACCAATCAGTAGCGATTTTTCGCTTTCTTGCTGCTGAAGTGTTTGAACGATTTGTTTAATGTCAGTTTGTGTTTTCTGTAAATTGAAATAAATCAATGAGCCTTGATGTGAAAAATCTTCCATTTGGCTTAATGCGATCAATTTCATTTGTACTGGCTGCCATTGAATACAATCCAAAAAAAGCGGTTTAGTTTGCCCATTATTTTGCAAAAGCTGAACTTTCAGATGAGAAGAAAATTGACGAAATTCAAAACGTTCATTGTTTGCTACGCGACCAATAGCCACAATCTCTCCATAAATCAGAACGCTATTAGGTTGCATATTGATGAATGTTTTTTGCTTAAATGCAGAATCCTTATGCAATACTAATGGGTGGGGCAAATAAAATAAGCGGCTATTCTCTTCAAGCTGAATGAACGTGTTTTGTTGAGCTAAATCGCTTTCATTCATCGCCTGAACACGGGTAAATGCTTGTGTATTTAAAGAAAGTGCGGTCGATTCTGCGAGCGTTATTTGAATATCAATACAATCCCCAGATAAGAGTCCTGGTGAAGAAGACATCTGAATAGCATTAAGTCCATTCGTCCAAGCATCCGAATAAGCAGGCAACGTCATCACTTTGAAAGGGGGAGTAGCAAAATACTCCGCAAGCTGAGTTTTACCGCTTGAAGAAAGTTTAGTTGAGAGTTTTAGCGTACTGTTCATAATCGATTAAATTTGTAAAATTCCCTTTTAAAAGAAGAGGGAAGGATGATTTATCTCACTAATGCTTTCGGCTCTTCTACATTTTTCAATAAGGCGTATTTTTCAATCCAACCAATCACACCGTCTAAATTCTCTTTCTTCATTAAGTTGGTAAAGATAAACGGCTGACCGTTACGCATACGACGTGCATCACGTTCCATGACACTTAAATCTGCACTAACGAATGGCGCTAAGTCAGTTTTGTTAATCACTAATAAATCTGAACGAGTAATACCAGGCCCACCTTTACGCGGGATTTTTTCACCTTGTGCGACGTCAATCACGAAAATCGTCACATCGGCTAAATCTGGGCTAAAGGTGGCCGATAAGTTATCACCGCCAGATTCAATAAAGACGATTTCTACATCAGGAAAGCGTGCAACCATTTCATCTACTGCTTCTAAGTTCATAGACGCATCTTCACGAATTGCCGTATGTGGGCAGCCGCCCGTTTCCACGCCCATAATTCGCTCAGGCGGAAGTAGGCTATTTTTCGTTAAAAACTCCGCATCTTCTTGGGTATAAATATCGTTAGTGATCACCGCTACGCTATAACGGCTTGCCATTTCACGAGTTAATTTTTCAATTAACGCAGTTTTGCCTGCGCCAACGGGGCCTGCCACGCCAATTTTAATGTAGTTACGCATAATGTTCCTTTTGTTGATTATCGTAGAGGCGCTTTTTATATTCTCAACGATAAGTAAAAATTCAATAAAAAATGACCGCTCTTACGACATATAGAGTCGCGTATAAAGTACTTCGTGTTGCATGGAACGGATGTCATTTGCGAGAGTTGCTGCACCCAGCCAATCAAGATTGGGCTCAAGGCTTAATTCGACAGCTTGCAAGAGCGCACTACGCAAATCAAACAGAATATCTTGCCCATCCATTTGGCTGAGCGGAATGAGTTTCACGCCATTGGTAATGGTACCAACTGCTGCATTGTAGTAAAACGCATACAGGGTATCCGCTTTGCTGAGCCCCATCGCTTGCGCTACCATCGCAAACACAATCGGGAAATAGCCTTGTACGGTTTTATTTTGAATCGCTTGCTGAAATTGGCTCAACATTGGGTGTTGTTCATAGCGGATAAAAATTTTTAATAACCGCACGCCAAGTTTAAAACTGCCTTCACGGCTTTCTCGCGCGATTTTGGTCGCAGATAGCGAATGGTCTAATTCGCTCAAACAGTCAAAATCATTGGTAGCCATGGCTTCAAATGCGAGCGAAAGATAAGCGCCATCGTTATACACCCAGTTTTGCAAAAGCTGAGTTTGTACATATTCTTCTAGGCTTGGTTTCGTCGAAACAACACCTTGTTGAACAAAGGTTTCTAAACCGTTTGAATGGTTAAAGCCCCCGATTGGCAAAGTGGGGTCAACCAAGTGCAACAATGCGCCTAAATCTGCCAGGCTTCGGTTTAATGTTGGTGCCAATTGCCGTCTCCATGATGGTGATAGCCATGATGATCGTGCGAATGACTATGCGAATGCCTGTGCCCTTGTGCAGAATTGGCTCTTAACGCTTGGCTTAAACGGCGTTCCGCTTTTTGCGGCTGAAATCCTGCCGCTTGTAACCATTCAAACATCGGCTTATCGTAAGGCAATGTTACTTCATCGCCATCTAAAAACAGCGGCGAATGTTTATTGCCTATTTCATAACAAGCGCGAGCCATTTCAGGCAAGGTTTTCGGCGATAGCACAATCACTTCACTTGGTAAAATTTCAATCGCAATCACTAATTCATCGCTGATAAACACAACATCATCGTGTTTTAAACGTTGCCCTTCTTTGAGTAGGCGAAATGCCACTTCACGCCCCGTATTTGTGGTTTTACGCAGAATATTCCGTTCGCTTTCATACCACTGCAATGCCACGCGTTCAATGGTTTGATGTGTAATTTTACCTTCAGCTTGAAGGCTAGTTAAATCGCCTAAAATGGTATCCATAATAGGCAGAATGGGGTTGAGGATTTTCATATTTATAAATTCGAAAGTAGTGCGTGTTATACACGCACTGTCTTTATTATTGAATAGCGTGTATTTTTATTAGAACAAGAAATACCGTTGTCCTAATGGCACCGTATCCACAGGTTCGCAAGTAATGAGCTCGCCATCTACACGCACTTCATAGCGTTCTGGATCTACCGTGATTTCAGGTGTCGCGTTATTGTGAACGAGATCTTTTTTACCCACGCTGCGGCAGCCTTTCACAGCAATAGTTTCTTTGTGCAAGCCGAATTTAGCACGAATATCGGCTTTTTCAGCGGCTTGTG
>CAUQGU010000033.1:0-18839 GCA_963517645.1 uncultured Haemophilus sp.
CTTGCGGTGCGGAGGCGTATTATAGAGATTCGATCCTGAGGATCAAGTGTTTTTTTCAAAAAAATGTTTGATAGGTTAGAAAAAATACAATCTATGTAATTTAATGCAAATTTTCACCGCACTTATACTACAATCTAAGCGAATAGCAATTATGCTTATTGGCGGTTAAACTATTTCGTCTTCTTTGATACAATTTCTTCAATTATTCAGATTCCTATTTTTGAGGTTTGTTGTGACAAAATTCCATTTTCCAACATTTCATGAAATGTTTCCCGTAGAAAAACGCAAATTAAAATTATTGCGGGAATGGCTACGTTATCGGGTGCGCCGTTTGGTTTTTGCAGCCCAATGCCGGGCGTTAGTCGATTTTATTCATGAAAATCCATTGTGGCAGCCGGTTTTTACTCAGTATCCTTATCGTGTGAATACGTTATTAAGTCAGTACTGTGATAAACACTTTAATGCGACACAGCGTTTAGACGCTATTAAGGCCAATTTTGCCATGGCGGAAAAACACTTTGGTGTGGCATTATGTGAGACATTAATTTCACAACAGCCGGTGCTGTTGGCCCAGTTAACGGATGAATTGGCGTTAAATTTAACGCTCAACCATATCGATCCTTATGAAGGCTTTTTTGCTATCGCTTTAACTGATGCTAATCAACGTACGATTTATTCTGCCAGCTTTACGTTTTTAGCGGATAACCGCTTGTTAATCGCATCAATTCAAGGACCAAAAGGCGATGAGGCGCAAGATTTAGTGCGTCAGGCGACAAAATTGCTACATGGTGTTCGCCCGATGTTTATGTTGGTGAATGCCTTTAAAGTTTTTGCGGAGACGTTGAATTGTCGCTTAGAAGGCATTCCGCATAAACGTCAGGCCAAATATCGTTGGAATGATTCGGCAAAATTATTGTTTAACTACGATGAATTTTGGCAGGAAAATGAGGGAAAGTTGGCAGAAAATTATTGGCAAATTCCGACCGCACTTGAGCGTCGTCCTTTAGAAGAAATTCAAAGTAAAAAACGTTCTATGTATCGCAAACGTTATGACATGTTTGACCAGATGACGGTTGAGGTTCAATCCCTTTTGACAGAGAAAAATTATGAATAAAATTATTACAGTTGACGGACCAAGCGGTGCCGGTAAAGGCACTTTATGTTACGCATTAGCAGAAAAACTAGGTTTTGCGTTGCTAGATTCCGGCGCAATTTATCGTGTGACGGCATTGGCCGCGTTAAAACGCCATGCCGATTTAACCAATGAAACCGAATTGGCTGATCTTGCCCGTCATTTGGATATTCAGTTTGTGCCGAAAAATGGCGAAGTGAATGTATTATTAGGCGGCATGGATGTCAGTCATTTAATCCGTACGCAAGAAGTGGCGGATGCCGCATCAAAAGTGGCAGTTTTCCCGCAAGTTCGTGCTGCATTACTACAACTTCAGCAGGATTTCGCCAAAAATGACGGTTTAATTGCGGATGGTCGCGATATGGGAACGGTGGTATTTCCTGATGCGCAAGTGAAATTATTTTTAGATGCGAGTGCGGAAGAACGTGCAAAAAGACGTTATAACCAGTTGCAAAATAAGGGGATTAATGGTAACTTTGCACAGATTTTAGCCGAGATAAAAGAGCGTGATTTGCGTGATAGAAATCGAGCAGTCGCCCCTTTGAAACCTGCTGAAGATGCGTTTTTACTTGACAGCACGACATTGAGTATCGATGAAGTGATTTGTCAGGCCTTAAACTATATTCAGCAACGTATCGATATTAAAGCTTAAATTTTTACGGTTTACCCAAGGATGGATAAACTTTATTATCAGCCCCACTTTTTATGGATTAGAAGTGGACGTTATTTACTTAAATTGAAGATTAATTATGACAGAATCTTTTGCTCAACTTTTTGAAGAATCATTAAAAGACCTTGAAACCCGTCAAGGTGCAGTTGTTAAAGGTACCATTGTTGCTATCCAAAAAGGCTTCGTCCTTGTAGATACCGGTTCTAAATCCGAGTCTGCAATTCCTTCCGAAGAATTTTTAAATGCACAAGGTGAATTGGAAGTTCAAGTTGGTGATGTTGTTGATGTTGTGCTTAAAGCTGTGGATGATGGTTTCGGTGAAACTGTTGCTTCCCGTGCTGATGCAAAACGCAACGAAGCTTGGATTGTATTGGAAAAAGCTTATGACGAACAAGCAACTGTACTTGGTTTAGTTAACGGTAAAGTGAAAGGCGGCTTCACAGTTGAGTTAAACGGTGTTCGCGCATTCTTACCGGGTTCATTAGTTGATACCCGTCCAGTTCGTGACGCAGATCACTTACTTGGTAAAGAATTAGAATTCAAAGTAATCAAACTTGATCAAAAACGTAACAACGTTGTTGTTTCCCGTCGTGCAGTAATCGAATCTGAAAGCAGCCAAGATCGTGAAGAAGTATTAGCGAACTTGTCTGAAGGTGCAGAAGTTAAAGGTACTGTTAAGAACTTAACTGACTACGGTGCATTCGTTGATTTAGGCGGTGTTGACGGTTTATTACATATTACCGATATGGCTTGGAAACGTGTTAAACACCCAAGCGAAATCGTTAATGTTGGTGATGAAATCACCGTTAAAGTATTGAAATTCGATAAAGATCGTACTCGTGTCTCTTTAGGCTTAAAACAATTAGGTCAAGATCCTTGGGCGGCAATCGCTGAAAATCACCCAGTAAACAGCAAATTAACCGGTAAAGTCACTAACTTAACTGACTATGGTTGTTTCGTTGAAATTTTAGACGGTGTTGAAGGTTTAGTTCACGTTTCTGAAATGGATTGGACTAACAAAAATATTCATCCATCTAAAGTGGTTAGCTTAGGTGATGTAGTTGAAGTGATGGTATTAGAAATTGATGAAGAACGTCGTCGTATTTCTTTAGGCTTGAAACAATGCAAACCAAACCCATGGGCTCAATTCGCTGAAACTCATAACAAAGGCGACAAAGTTGTTGGTAAAATCAAATCTATCACTGACTTTGGTATCTTCATCGGTTTAGAAGGCGGTATTGACGGTTTAGTTCATTTATCTGACATTTCTTGGAATGTTCAAGGTGAAGAAGCTGTACGTAATTACAAAAAAGGTGATGAAGTTGCCGCAGTTGTATTACAAGTCGATGCAGTGAAAGAGCGTATTTCTTTAGGTATCAAACAACTTGAAGAAGATCCATTCAATAACTTCGTTGCTATCAACAAAAAAGGTGCTGTATTAAATGCAAAAGTAGTTGAAGCTGATGCAAAAGGCGCTAAAGTTGAATTAGACGGTGGTGTTGAAGGTTACATTCGCGCAGCTGATTTAACTCATGAAGTTGCTGTAGGCGATGTTGTTGAAGCGAAATACACCGGTGTAGATCGTAAATCACGTATTGTTCACTTGTCTGTACGTGCGAAAGATCAAGCTGAAGAAGCGGCCGCTGTAGCAAACGTGAATAAGCAAGAAGAAGTTGCTATTCCAAATGCCATGGCTGAAGCTTTCAAAGCGGCTAAAGGTGAATAATTCACTTCATTAATAAACCGGCATAGCAATATGCCGGTTCATAAAAAGTTAGGAGAATGGTATGACAAAGTCAGAGCTTATTGGGCTTTTAATGCAAAAAAATAATAGCCTTTCCCTGAAACATATCGAAGAAGCCGTCAAAGCCATTTTAGAGCAAATGTCATGCGTATTAGAAAATGGCGAACGTATTGAAGTGCGAGGATTTGGTAGCTTTTCTTTACACTGTCGCCAACCTAGACTTGGGCGAAATCCTAAAACGGGAGAACAGGTTCAATTAGAAGCGAAGTGCGTACCCTATTTTAAAGCGGGCAAAGAGCTAAGAAAACGCGTTGACGTTTATGCATAATTTATTTCACTAACTTTCATTAACGACACTTTTAAGTGTCGTTTTTTATGCTCATTTTTGGCATAATGAGCAACAACTTTATTTTAAGGAGAAACCAAATGATTAAATATATTTTGGGATTAATCATTATCTTGGCTATCATCTTAGTTGCTATTACCGTGGGAGCAAATAATGATCAAGTAATTACCTTTAATTACATTTTTGCACAAAGCCAATTCCAACTTTCTACCTTAGTAGCTATTTTATTTGGCTTAGGGCTTATCCTTGGTTGGTTTATCACAGGGGTTTTCTACCTTAAGTTAAAATTAAAAAATATTGCATTAAATCGTCAAATAAAACGCCAAACTCAACAAATCAATGAATTAACGACCAGCAGAGATAAGGCTCCTCAATAATGCTTGAACTACTCTTCCTTCTTCTACCAATAGCTGCCGCGTATGGTTGGTATATGGGGCATCGTAGCGCCAAAAAAGATCAGGAAGATATCAGTAATAAACTCTCCCGTGATTACGTTGCTGGGGTTAATTTTCTTTTAGCCAATCAAACTGAAAAAGCTGTTGATTTATTTTTAGATATGCTACAAAAGCAGGAAAATGAAAATGAAATTGACAGCAATTCACAATTTGAAGCTGAACTTACCTTAGGTAATTTATTTCGTTCTCGAGGTGAAGTGGATCGCGCATTACGTATCCATCAAGCCCTCGATAGCAGTCCTCATTACACATTCGAACAAAAGTTATTAGCTAAACAGCAATTAGCCCGAGATTTTATGGCAGTAGGTTTTTTTGACCGCGCCGAACACCTTTATATTTTAATGGTAGATGAACCGGAGTTTGCTGAAGGCGCACTACAACAGCTTGCGCTTATCTATCAGAAAACAAAAGAATGGAAAAAAGCCATTAATGTTGCGGAAAAATTAGCCAAAATATCACCCAATAGCCATCAAATTGAATTAGCGCATTATTATTGTGAGTATGTCAAAAATCTCCCTGACGAAAGTAAAGAAGATCCAAAACAAATTTTGTTACAAGCCCTCGCCGTTTCTCCAACTTGCGTACGCGCCTCTATGATGCTGGCAGAATTATCTATTAAACAGAAAGATTACCAAAGTGCGGTGCATTTTTTAGAAAATATTTTAATACAAAATCCTGACTATATTGGTGAAGTCTTGCACCGTTTAAAATTCTGTTATCAACAACTCAATCAATGGGATAATTTTGAATTATTTCTCATTAAGGCAAGCCGTGAAAAGAATAACAGTGCCGTTGCATTAATGTTAGCAGACTTAATTGAAGAAAAAGATGGTCGCGCCGCTGCACAACTCAAACTTTACCAACAATTACAGCAAAATCCGGCAACCCCTATTTTTCACCGGTTTATTCAATATCAAATTGATGACGCAGAAAAGGGCCGAGGAAAAGACAGCTTGATCTTGTTACATAAAATGGTAGGAGAACGAATTAAACAAACGTTTGGTTATCGTTGCAGTAATTGCGGTTATCAAACACACAAATTAATTTGGTGTTGTCCTTCTTGCCGCCAATGGGAAACGATTAAACCGGTTAGCTCAATTGAGCATAATTAAATGCTAACCTGCGTGTTTATAAGGAGAAAACTATGACGAATAAAGTCATCATTGCATTAGATTACGAAAAAGAAGCCGACGCATTGGCATTGGTTGATCAGCTTGACCCACAAACCTGCCGCTTAAAAGTCGGAAAAGAAATGTTTACAACCCTTGGTACCGGATTTGTAAAACAACTACATAGTCGCCACTTTGATGTTTTTCTGGATTTAAAATTCCATGACATTCCAAATACAGTGGCAAGAGCAGTTCGTTCTGCCGCTGATTTAGGTGTTTGGATGGTGGACTTACACGCCAGTGGCGGTTTGCGCATGATGGATGAAGCGAAAAAAATCCTTGAACCTTACGGTAAAGAGGCACCTTTACTGATTGGGGTAACCGTATTAACCAGCATGGAAGACTTGGATTTATTACAAATCGGCATTAATTCCTCGCCAATGGAACACGTTATTCGTTTGGCACATTTAACACAACGTGCCGGATTAGATGGTGTGGTATGCTCCCCACAAGAAGTTGAAATTTTGCGTAGTACCTGTGGACCAGATTTTAAATTAGTTACCCCGGGAATTCGTCCTATCGGCACAGATTTTGGCGATCAACGTCGTGTCATGACGCCGGCAGCAGCAATTCGCTCCGGTGCAGATTATTTAGTGATTGGTCGCCCAATTACGCAAGCTGCAAATCCGGTTGACGTTTTAAATGCGATTAACGCTTCCATTGCGTAAATTATTATGACAAGTCATTTAGTTTATTCTACCGAGAGCGGACGGATTAAAGCTGATAAACCACAAGCGCAAATTCCCCAAGGGGATGGCATTGTACGTATCCAGTTGCAAAAAAGCGGACGCAAAGGCAATGGTGTCAGTATCATCACCGGATTGGAGCTTGCTGAAACCGAATTAAAATTGCTTGCGGCAGAGTTAAAAAAACGTTGTGGTTGTGGAGGTGCTGTAAAAAATCACACCATTGAAATTCAAGGGGAAAAGCGTGATTTACTGAAACAGCTACTGGAACAAAAGGGTTATAAGGTAAAATTAGCCGGCGGTTAAACACCTATTCTTTAAAAAAACATCTCCATATTTAAAAAGAGAAAGCACAAAATGCTAACGTTTTGTGCTTTCTTTTTGCTTTCTAATAGAGAGATCTTAATCGGCTGAGGTGTTCTGAGGCTTATCTACAACGTTCTAATACATTAGCTAATTTGCCCCTAAAATTCACCGCACTTTTTGATCATAAAAGGCCTCATTACGATTTAGGTATATCAACACCTGAAGCCAGTAAATCTTGAATATCTGATTTTAAGACATCGGCTTTAGGCCCGTAAATGGCTTGAATACCTGAACCTTTTACAATAAAGCCCATTGCACCGGCTTGTTTCCAACTCGTCTCATCTCCGACTAAATCAGGATTATGCACTGTGATACGTAAACGTGTCATACAGGCATCCACCTCAGCAATATTGTTGCGTCCACCGAGAAGATTGATGATTTGCACCACTTGCGCACTGGCATTTGCGACTTTTTTCTCCTCAGCAGCAGGCGATTCGTCAGTGCCTTTCGCATCGTAGTTGCCGTTACGACCTGCTGTGGCTAGATTGAATTTCTTAATCATGAAATTTGCGATGATAAATGACAACACAGCAAAAAGACCGGAAACCCAAATGAAATTAACCAGATCCATGCCAATACCCGCTTTAATCGCCATTGGCGTACGGGTTAAAAATTCAATATTCCCAAACGCATGAACCCGTAAATTCACAATGTCTGCCATGGCAAAGGCACAACCTTGCACAACGGCATAAACAAGGTAAAGCGGCAATGCAACGAACATAAACATATATTCGATAGGCTCAGTGACACCGGTTAAAAACACCGCAAGGGCAGAAGAAAGGAAAATCCCTTTATAGATGGTTTTCTTATCTGGATCAACATTGAGATACATCGCTAACGTAATCCCCATGAGAATACCACTTGAACCAATCATTTGACCCACTTTAAAACGTGCCGGGGTAACATGAGTGAGCAGTTCATTATATTGTGCTAAATCACCGGAATCTTTCAGGTTAATTAAATCACTGATCCAAGCGAGCCATAAAGGATCTTGTCCAAAGACTTGCTTACCTTGTTGTACTCCGGTTAAAAATTCATAGGTACCGCCCAATGACGTGTAGTTCATAGGAATGGTAAGCATATGATGCAGCCCAAATGGTAATAAAAGACGTTCTAATGTTCCGTAAACAAATGGGGCTAAGATCGGCGCAGAACTTTGTGAATTCGCAATCCACTCTCCAAAATGGTTTATACCGGTTTGTACTAAAGGCCAGAATAACGCCAAAATAATCGCAACGAATACGGAACGATAAATGACAACGAAAGGAACAAAGCGTTTACCATTAAAAAAGGTCAACACCTCTGGTAGTTTACGGAAGTTGTAGTAACTATTAAAGGTTGTTGCGCCTACAAAGCCCGCAATGATTCCCACAAAAACGCCCATATTTAATGCGGGTTGTCCAAGAATATTCACAAAATAATGTGCTACCGGAATATCACCTGCAAATAGCGTGCTCACATGCGCCGTTGGGTCGGTTAACATTTCAACTTTTACGCCGAAAAAATTTCCCGTAATTAAGTTAATGAGAATAAAGGCAAGACCTGCGGCAAATGCACCACCCGCACGTTCATTTGCCCAACTACCACCAATCGCCAAAGCAAATAAGAGATGTAAGTTACCAATAATCCCCCAACCAATTTGCGCAATGATATGGCCAATGCGAGCCAGCCATTCAGCATCACTAATTAATGGTAATGAGTTACCGATACTCACCATTAAACCTGCAGCAGGCATTACGGCAATCACGACCATCAGACATTTGCCGAATTTTTGCCAAAATTCAAAACTGAGCAATTTTTTCATATGTGTTCTCCTACAAAATGAGCTCAACGTCTAAACCGAAATGATCGGAAACGACCGGTTTATTTTTGCCATTAAAAACCACCTGACTGGATAAAACCTGTTTCGGTTGATTTAAAAAAATGTAATCTAAGCGCTTTTCTTCGCTATGGCCGTTCCAACCATCAATGGCTTTCTCAACGGTAATTCCGCTGTCTTTCTGTTCTGCTATATCAAATGTATCAAGCAAACCTAAACATTTAATTTTCTGATACGAGACAGGATCGCTTATAGCATCTGTATTAAAATCCCCCATCAGAATTTTAAGATTTTGGCTTTGATTGCGTTCCACGATGGTACGAATATTGTCCAATTGATCTTCCCCTTCGCAATTCGGTAAGTTGATATGGCAGGAATAACAATCCACAAGCTGCCCTTGATACTCTACTGTTAACCCCAGAATTTTACGGGAAAGAATAGAGTCGGCACATTGATGTTGGCTACAATAAAAGGCATCTACCTCATAAACCGGCAATTTGGTTAAGAATGCGATACCCTCATCATATTTGTCATAGCCAATATGCGAATTGCTCCAAAACAGTGAATATTTTTGTCTCACTCGAGGATTAATTTTATTCAACAACACCACACCGTAATTATCTTGCTTTAATGCTTGAGAAATCACTGGGGATGACATTAATTGATTCACTTCTTGCAAAGCGATAATGTCATAACCTTTTTCAACAATAGTCTCGGCAATAACATCCATTTTTTCCGCTTGGTTATCTTCTAACCAAGCGTGTGTATTTAGGGTGAGCAGTTTCATCGATTCTCCCCTTTAATCCTCACAATGCCAAATATCAGCGTTATATTGTGCAATGGTGCGATCAGATGAGAAAAAGCCCGCTTTCGCGATATTATGAATCACTTTTCTATTCCAGCTATCTTGATCTTCATAATCCGCTAAAATGTGTTCTTTTGCTTTCACATACGCATCAAAATCAATCAAGGTCATAAACCAGTCTTTATTAAGCAATTCATCATGCAGACGTTTTAAACGCGTTTTATTACCCAGTTTCACTAGCGTAGAATCAAGGATAAAATCGACCGCTCTTTTAATGTATTTATCCTTTTCATAGTAATCTTTCGACACATAGCCGGCAGTTTCATACAGCTTGATAATGCTTTCAGCATCCTTACCAAAGGTATAAATATTTTCTGCGCCGGCTAATTCGGCAATTTCGACATTTGCACCATCCATGGTGCCCAAGGTTAATGCGCCATTCAGCATAAATTTCATATTGCCTGTTCCGGATGCTTCTTTTGAAGCAAGAGATATTTGTTCTGAAATATCTGTTGCCGGAATCAATTTTTCTGCCACGCTAACATTATAGTTTTCCACTAAATACACGTTTAAATATTGATTCACATCCGGATCCTTATTGATTAATTCAGACAAGCAAAGAATTAAATGAATAATATCCTGTGCAATCACATAAGCCGGTGCGGCTTTCCCACCGAAAATCACGGTAATTTTACGTTTCGGAAGTTTGCCCGCTTTGATTTCAAGGTATTTATGAATCACATAAAGCGCATTCATTTGTTGGCGTTTATATTCGTGGAAACGTTTAATTTGCGTATCGATAATCGAATTCTCATCCAATTCAATCCCTTTATTTTCTTTTAAATAGGTTTTTAGCGCTAATTTATTCTGAAATTTAATTTCAGCTAATTTTTGATGTACTTTTTTATCATCCTTAAATGCAAGCAATTTTTCTAACTTCGTTGCATCATATAAATAATCATCGCCAATTAACGCTTTAATATACGCCGCTAATGGTTGGTTAGAAAACTCTAACCAACGGCGGAAAGTAATGCCATTTGTCTTATTATTGAATTTTTTAGGATATAACGCATAGAAGGCTTTCAGTTCAGAATTTTTCAAAATCTCTGTATGCAATGCGGCAACACCATTAACGGAATTTGAGAAATGAATATCCATATGCGCCATATGTACACGTTTTTGCTCATCAATAATGTGTACTGCGCTATCGTTATATGCTTTTTTGACTAATTTATCTAATTTTTTGATAATTTTAACCAAATGTGGAACGACTTCTTCTAAATAGGCTAAAGGCCATTTTTCCAATGCTTCAGCAAGAATCGTATGATTAGTATAGCCCACCATATTACGTACAATCTCTACCGCTTCATCAAATTTGATCTGATGTTTTTCTGTTAGTAAGCGAATTAATTCAGGAATGACCATGGAAGGGTGGGTATCATTGATTTGCACGTAAGCATAGTCAGCCAAATCATGCAAATTACTGCCACGAGCAATAGCTTCATCAATAAGTAATTGTGCCGCATTGGATACCATAAAATATTGCTGATAAATACGTAATAATTCTCCATTTTTATCTGAATCATCCGGATAAAGAAATAAGGTCAAGTTCTCTTGAATATCAGTTTTATCAAATTCAATACCTTTTTTAATCAAATGATAATTCACTGATTGAATATCAAATAAATTAAGGTAATTTTTACTTTCTTTCTTGTAACCTAAAATATCAATGCGATCTAATTTTGAGGTTAACGTAAATTTTTTAAACGGCACCTCATAATGAATATCGGTGGGAATTAACCAAGAATTCTCTTCAATCCAATGGTTAGGTTCCGCATATTGCTCATTTTTCTTGAAGACCTGCTTAAATAAACCACAGTGATAGTTCAACCCTACCCCTTCTGCATTTAGGCCAAGCGTCGCCATTGAATCGACAAAGCAAGACGCTAAGCGACCTAGCCCCCCATTCCCCAAAGAGGGTTCCGGTTCAATATCCTCAATATGACTTAATGATTTTCCTGCCTGTGCCAGCTCATCTTTAATTTCTTGATAAATTCCAAGATTAATTAAGTTATTGGAAAGTAATTTACCGATCAAAAACTCTGCAGAAATGTAATAAACTTTTCGTTTTCCATTATTTTTAGGTTTATCTGCGGCAAGATGTTTAATGTAGTTTAGCAACTGAATATAGATTTCTTTATCGCTGAGCTGTTCTAATGATTTATTTGTCTCATTTTTCACATAGGTACTCAATTTCATCATGTTTTCTCCCTTATTTGCACGGTGATATAATGCTGTCACCTGTCTTAAAAAATCTTTTTTCGCTTGCGTTAAATCGCTTGGTTGCATACGCCATTCCCAATTTCCACCAATTGTTGAAGGCGTATTCATTCTTGAGCTAGCCGGTAAGGCTAAAATATCCTGCATTGTGGCGATGGCAATATGACTAACCGTGGCAAAAAGCTGGCGAATCATTGCTTGGCAAATTGATTCATCATGACGGCGATGGGTATAACGGTTGATATATTGCTGTTGCTCTGGCGTTAAGCCGTTATACCATCCTTGCGTCACATCATTATCATGTGTCCCGGTATAAACAATGCTGTGAGGAATACAATAATGCGGACTATCTAAACTTTCACCGCTCACATCCTCAAAGCCAAACTGCAAAATTTTCATGCCGGGATAATTACAATCTGTCAGTAATTTTCGGGCTTTATCATCAATATTCCCCAAATCTTCAGCAATAATTGGCAAATCACCCAACTGTGCTTTAATTGCCTTAAATAAATCATATCCCGGACCGGGTTGCCAGCAACCATATTTGGCAATATCCGCTTTGCCATCCACTTGCCAATAATCGGAGAAGCCCTTGAAATGGTCAATACGAAGAACATCATAAATCTTGAAGCTTTCTTCGATACGATGAATCCACCAAGCATAATGTTGTTTTTTGTGCGCCTCCCAATCATAAAGCGGATTGCCCCACAGTTGCCCCGTTGCACTAAATTGATCTGCCGGCACGCCGGCAACAAAACGAGGATTCCGTTCTGCATCTAATTGGAATAATTCCGGTTTGGTCCAGACTTCAACACTATCTGCAGCGACATAAATCGGCATATCACCAATAATCTGAATCCCTTTCCTATTGGCGTAGGCTTTTAATGCTTTCCATTGTTGAAAGAAGAAATATTGCGTAACCTTAAAATACTGAATTTTTTCTTTCAGCATGGCTCGGTATTTCTCAAGTGCTTTTGGTTGGCGAGCAATGAGCTGTTTATCTTCCCATTTTTGCAGCGCTTTATTACCAAAATGTTCTTTAAATGCCATAAACTCGGCATAGTCATCTAACCAAGTGCGGTTATTTTTTTCAAAGTTTTGAAAGTCTGAGCGAAAAACGTCTTTGGTTAGGAAATTTTTGGCGGCAATTTCAAGAATAGGACGACGTGCATGAAAAATGCGTTCATAATCCACTTTAGTCGGATCCTCTCCAAAATTTACAGAAGCATAGTCCGACGTATTTAGTAATCCCGCTTGGGCCAATAAATCAAAATCAATAAAGTGTGTATTACCGGCAATTGCTGAGAATGATTGATACGGAGAATCGCCATAACTCGTTGTGGTCAGCGGAAGGATTTGCCAATAAGTTTGTTTGGTTTCTACCAAAAAATCCACGAAATCATACGCAGATTGACCAAAGCTACCAATACCAAATGCGTTTGGAAGCGAAGTAATGTGCATTAAAACACCACTTGAACGTGTAAACATAGTCTCTCCCTTCAGAAACAAAGTGTCTGCCGATTCTAAACGAAACTCACATTTATGCAATAACATTTACGTAAGAGTTGGAATATTTCCGAAATATTGTGATAATTATCAAATTTATCCGTATAAGTAAGCTAATTTATGTTATGCTATTCCGTATCAGAAAAGGGAATTAAAGAAACAATGAGTAAATACCGAAAAGTTTACAATGATATAAAAAACCAAATTAATCATGGTGTTTTAGCGCCAAAGCAAGAATTACCGAGTGAAAGTGAACTCATGCAACACTATGGTTTTTCGAAAGATACGATTCGCAAAGCCCTTTCATTACTAGAAATGGATGGCTACATTCAGAAGCAACAAGGGCGCAACTCTATTGTGCTTGAACACAATCTCTCAACCCCTCAAATCCTGTCTGAAATTAAAACCGTTGGTGAACTTAACCGCCCTTTAACCCATCAAGTCAAAACGACATTGACAAGTCTATATATCGTGCAAGGAGAAGAGACATTGATGCGGATCTTCAACGTCGATGATCAAATGGATTTTTACCGTATCGGCCGTGTTCGCGAAATTGACGGCGAGGCCGTAGAATATGAGGTTTCCTACTTTGATCGCCGTATCGTTTCTTTTATTAACCGAGAGATCGCAGAACAATCTATTTATCACTATTTAGAAAAGGAATTAGGTCTCAAAATCAGCCATTCCCAGCGAGAAATCGTTTTTCGCTATGCGAATGAAGAAGAAAAAAATACAATGGATCTCAATGAATATAATATGGTGGTTAATGTCGCTAGCACCACCTATTTATCTGATGGTCGCCCGTTTCAGTATGGCAGCATTAGTTATCGTCCCGACAAAATTGCCTTTACTTCAATCGCAAAACGCCATGCATCTTAGTTTTTCGTCATGCCGTAAAGTGCGGTCGGCTTTTAAAATATGCTAAAAACTGACCGCACTTTGATCTGTTTCGCCCAAATGCCCGGCTTCCCCAAAATGCCCCGCCTCGAAAGCCAAACTAAGGCATAAAATACTACGCACACTATGGCGCAAAACCTCAAACGCCCTCTAACATTTCTTGTGCATTCGCCAATACGGCATCCGTAATTTTGCTTCCGCCTAACAATTTTGCTAATGCCTTGACGCGTTGTTGTGGGGAAAGTGCGGTCATTTTTGTTTCCGTTTTTTGATCGACGGTCGATTTTTCAACGGAGAAATGATGTGTTCCATGGCAGGCGACTTGCGGCAAGTGGGTAACACAAATGACTTGGCATTTTTCGCTGAGTTTTCTTAATAATTTGCCGACTACATTTGCCGTGGCACCGCTGATACCGACATCAATTTCATCAAAAATTAATGTTGGGATGGCGGTTTGGTTAGAGGCTTGTACCTGAATGGCTAAGGCAATGCGGGAAAGTTCACCACCGGAAGCAATTTTGGCGAGCGATTGAGCGCTTTGACCTAAGTTACTTTGTAGGGTAAAAATCGCATTATCTGCACCATTTGCACTTATCCTGTCATAGTCACTATGCAACTCAATAAAGAATTCTGCGTGTTCCATCGCTAATTGTTTGATGGACTTGGTCACTTGCTGTGCCAGCTTTTGTGCACCCAATTGACGGCTTTGATGAAGTGCGGTCGCGGTGGCAAGCATTTTTTCGTGAGCCGCTTGTTCTTGTTGAATAAGCATTTCTTCACTGCCGGAAAAATCTTCCAATTCATTCAATTCCGCTTTGAGACGACGGTGTAATGCCACTAAATCTTGTGGTTTTACATTGTGCTTGCGCGCTAATTGCACGGTTTGTCCCAGGCGTTGTTCAATGTCTGCCAATAATGTTGGATCTTGCTCAATATTGCTACTTAACGATTGAATTTCATTGGTGGCTTCTTGCACTTGAATCAATGCTTCATTTAACAGATTTTGCACATCGGTATAACGATTATCCAGCTCGCAAAGTTCACTTAAATGTTGCACAGCGCGATAAAGTAGCGAATCTGCGCTGACCGTTTCATTTTCACTTAATAATTGCAAAACTGATTGGGAAAGCTGCGTTAATTCTTCACTATTGGAGAGACGAAGATGATCCGCTTCTAATTCCTCGTATTCATTTTCTTTTAAATTAAACTCATCCAGTTCACTTACTTGATACTGTAAAAGCTGTTTTCTCGCTTCGTTTTCCGCGCATTTTTGTTGGAAGGTTTTGACTTGATGTTGCAAATTGCGCCATGTTTGATAATCAAGGCTCATTTGTTGTAAAAGTGCGGTATGTTGACAGAAATTATCGACTAACTGTAGTTGGTAGTCGTTTTTCAGTAAACGTTGTGACGCGTGTTGGCCATTAATTTGAATGAGATGTTGGCCGATCTCTTTTAATTGAGCAGCCGACACCGGAATATCATTAATGAACGCTTTAGAACGTCCGTCATGATTAATAATGCGGCGTAAAATGCAGTCTTCAGGATTGTCAGGATCCTGCAATTCGTTTTCTTGTAGAAATTGGAACGCCGGGTTGTTACTGTTTAGATGAAACGTCGCGCAAATATCAGCGCGTTCTTGACCTTCTCGTAACATTGAGGCTTCTGTCCGTTGCCCGAGGCAGACACTTAGGGCATCAATAGCAATGGATTTTCCCGCGCCGGTTTCACCGGTGATGACGGACATTCCTTGCAATAATTCAATATTTAACTGACGAACAATAGCAAAATTATTAATGGTGAGTTGGGTCAACATAAGCAAATCCTCTTTACTGTATGTTTATCAGTATATTACTGTTTTAATATACAGTAAAGAGGGTTGTTGATCTTTAAGAAAAGTTACGCAACCAACCTAATTTGGAGCTTAATACTTTGTAATAATTGTAGCTTTTAAGGTGCAGTAAACGGAGAGGATAGTCACATTTTTGAATGTGGATAATATCATCAGGTCCGAATTGGAGCGCAACTTGACTGTCGCAACCTAACTCTAATTGAGAGGTGTTGTATTCTGCAAAGCGAATAGAAATTTTGCTGTTGCCATCCACTACGAGTGGGCGTGAAGACAAGGTGTGCGGAAACATCGGCACCAGTGCGATGGCGTTTAATTGTGGGGTTAAAATCGGGCCACCGGCGGAAAGAGAATAGGCGGTTGAACCGGTGGGCGTTGAAATAATTAAACCATCGGAACGTTGTGAAAACGCAAACTGATCATTGATATGCACATGAAAATCAATCATATGCGCAATTTTGGCGGGGTGAATCACCGCCTCGTTAACGGCAATACTGCTGGCAATGATTTCATTGTCGCGTTCCACGCAGGCTTTTAATAGGAAGCGTTCTTCTACAAAAAACTCGCCGTTTTCCAAGCAGGCTTGTAATTGGGAATAGGCGTTTTTCGGGTCAATGTCCGTTAAAAAACCTAAATTGCCACGGTTGATACCGATAAGCGGAATATGATATTCGGCTAAAATACGGGCACGCCCCAACATATTGCCATCTCCGCCAATCACAATGGCAAGTTGGGCGGATTGGCCGATTTCTTCTAAGCTGGCTAAATGTTTTGGGGGAAGCTCAATTTTTTTACCGATATCTTGCTCAACCAACACGTGATAACCGCGTTCAATTAACCAAAAAAATAGGTTTTTATGCATTTGTAGGTTGATATCATTTCTCGGTTTACCGACTAATGCAATGGTTTGAAATGAGGTATGCAATGTTTGCGGTTTTGCCGAATTTAACGTGTCCATATTGTTTTTACACTAACTTGAATTCAATGAATTGGGCACTATATTACAACAGAAAGCCTTTTACTCAAGTGGTAAATGCGGCATTTTTTGTTATAATCGCCTAACTTTTATTAATTGGAGAATGACTATGGCAGACGAACAAAAACAAGAAAAAAACGAAGAATTAGAACAAGATCTTCAATCGCAAGAAGTGGATGTTGAAGAACAAAAAAACATGGAAGACCCTTTGGAAGAAGCTATCGCACGCGTACAAGAATTAGAAGCACAATTAGCGGAAACCGCAAAAAAAGAACAAGATTTATTGTTGCGTACCCGTGCTGAAATCGACAATATTCGTCGTCGTACAGAACAAGATGTTGAAAAAGCGCATAAATTTGCGTTAGAAAAATTTGCCAAAGACATTTTAAACACCATTGATAACTTAGAACGTGCTTTAGCCACTCCGGCAAACACTGAAGATGAAACCGTTAAAGCTTTGTTTGACGGTGTAGAGCTAACATTAAAAGAATTATTGGCGACGGTTGCCCGTTTCGGCGTTGAACCTGTAGGCGTTGTCGGAGAGGTTTTTAATCCGGATCTCCACCAAGCCATTTCTATGCAACCGATGGAAGGCTTTGAAACTAACCAAATCACCACTGTCTTGCAAAAAGGTTACTTGCTTAACGGTCGCGTGATTCGCCCGGCAATGGTGATGGTGGCGGCGTAAGTTAGCCTAATCACGTCCTCCTTTTCCTTATCCTGCTATCCTGTGGGGGGATTTTCCCCCATTAAGGATAGGCATAGATGATCTATCAACACAAAGAATAAAAAGGGATTGCAAGGTCTCGATAAACACCTATAATACAATTGCTCATGAATTAACGTTTAAAGGATGATGCTAAAAAATATAAGCATCATCAATCGATTTTTGGCGGCAATAATATAGCGGATCTACCTGATTCCATACCGAACTCAGAAGTGAAATGCCGTAATGCCGATGGTAGTGTGGGAATTTCCCATATGAGAGTAGGTCACCGCCAAGCTTTATTAAATTGATATCACTTCTTTCAACCTTTTATGAAAAGGCATTGTAGTGCTGTCAGTTTAATATTAGGGCGCTGTAAATAACCTATCTGGAAGGCATAAATAATTACTGCTGCAATGAAAATTGCATTCGCGTAATAAGCCAACTACAGGTATGTTCATTTAAACAGCAATCGTATATCACTCACGTTGGAAATTACTATGATATCGGCTGTCTCTAAACAGCTTAAGGATGAGCTAGCACCAATTATTGGTGACGTAAAGATTAAGAATCTCTTTGCAGGATATGGAATTTTTTATTCAGAAATGATGTTTGCTATCTACCAAAATGGTAGTTTATATCTTAGAGCGGAGGATGAATTAGCGCAGTACCTTGAATCTTTGGGGGCTGCGGCATATTCAAGAAATCCAGACTGCTCGGATGTTTTAGTCTTATATCATTATTATCAATTACCTCTGGCTGTTCAAAAAGATAAAGCACGATTAGGTCATCTAATTAGCCTTTCTTTGAAGCAAATTCAAACGAAAAAGTTGACTGAAGCGCTTGCTAAAAAGTCAAGGATCAAGGAGCTTGCTAATCTCTCTATCAAACACGAAAGATTACTGGCTAAGATTAATATCTACACGGTAGATGAATTTAGATCATTAGGTGCAACCAATAGTTATGTTAGGTTAAAAAAACTTGGCATCCCTATTAACATTGACATGCTTTGGCGTTTTGCTGCGGCATTAAAGAATAAACATGTGCATTTATTAACAGAGAAGGAAAAACATACCCTCTTTGTCAGAGTAAATGAGTTGCTTGAAGCAAATGGCTTACGCAAAATTAAACGCTAACGATCAATGAGTTTTATTGTGATAAGCTAATGCTTGTATCAGAAAAGAAAAGAGTTGATGTGTTCAACTCTTTTTTTCTATCTAATATAACGGAATTTAGCAAACAAAAGGTTTCTGAGAAAATATTTTGCTATAGAGAATAAAGTTTTGTAAAATGCGCGCTTAATTAACTGGATTCAATGTAGAACTGTTTGGTTCGCCAAGCAGCATTTTCATAGTTTAACTAATAGAGGAATATCATTATCAAAACCGTAAAAAAAGCACCCGCAGTAAATCGCCCTAATCGCATTAATGACGAAA
>CAUQGU010000034.1:0-18836 GCA_963517645.1 uncultured Haemophilus sp.
TATAATAAATGGCAAGATTATTATTGAAATTCATTAAATTGACTTAACAGCCTTAACAAGTAAACAATCCTATTTCACAAAAAAAGAATTGGAAAAATTCATTTTTACACATACCGATTCTGAACAACAATATTTAGAAGCCTATAATGCCGTTCTAATGTCAGAGCAGTTACAACAAACTGCAAAAGACGGTTTTTATACCAGTTTTGAGATGTATGCAACTGAAGTTGAATTACTGAACTGCATTGCGCGAGCCAATAAAACCATTGTTGCTAAAAATAGAGATTTAGAAGAAACGCGGAAACAGGTTATTGCAAAACGGACTTTCAACCCTGAACAAGAAACCGCTTTCAAAGTGCTTACGTCTGATTCGGTTGTATCATCAGTTAATGGTGCGGCGGGTACAGGAAAATCTTATGTTTTGGGTGCAGTTAATGAGGTTTATCAGCAAAATGGTTATGCTGTTTATGGCGTGGCTTTGCAAAGCAAAACTGCCGACAATATGCAGCAGGATATTGGTGTAAAATCCTCAACGATTTCCAGATTTTTGATGGGTATTGAAAACGGAAATATCCGTTTAGATCATAAATCTGTCATCATCTTGGACGAGGCCGGTATGGTCGGAAGCCGTGATATGCTGGCATTGCTTTCTGCTGTCGAATCTAATCATGCAAAAATCCGTATGGTAGGCGATTCATTCCAACTTACAGCCGTTTCCGCCGGTAATGCTTTTGCCAAAGTTCAAGAACATTTGAGCAATGATTATCAGGCTTCTTTGTCTCAAATCATGCGCCAAAAATCCGCAGAAATGCGAGAAGCTAGTATTGCATTATCCAAACATGATGTTAAATCCGGCATGGATATTTATTGGAATTTGGATAAATTCAACAGATATGAAATGCAACAATCTGCTGCTCGCCATTTGGTTGCTGATTGGTATCAAACTGAAAAATCACTATCAAAAGTCATGCTGGCCTATACCAATAAAGACGTAGCAAAACTTAATCAGCAAGCACGTACCTTATTGCGTGATGACGGTACATTGTTGGGTAAAGACTATACGGCTTTTGTGAAACATGGAGAGCGGACGGCAACGATTGATTTAGCCGTTGGCGATAAGATTATTTTCCGTGAAAATAATCGTGAATTGGGTGTATTCAACGGTAGTATCGGTACAGTTTCATTTTTAAGTGGCTATAATAATGAGGCCGAACAAATCACAGTAACATTAGATTCTGGTCGTGTAATTGAATTTGGTTTGAACGATTACAACAGTATTCAACACGGCTATGCTAGTACCATTCACTCATCTCAAGGTATTACCGTAGATAACGCCTATCTCTTAGCTTCAAGAAACATGAATGCCAATCTTGCCTATGTGGGTATGACCCGACACAGACAGGATTTGCAAATCTATTATTCTGCCGAAGAATTTGAAGGCGGTTATCATGAAATGGTTAATACCCTGAGTAAAGGCCAACAGAAAGAGTTTGTGGGCGATAAATCCCTGATTGAAGATGTTGAAGCCGCAAAAATTTCACAACTGATAAATCGCCGCGAAACTTTAGCAGATAAAGCCGGTGCAAATCTAAAATTTGAAAATGCGATCGACCGGCAGCTTTCTGAATTACTGTCTGTCGAAAAATCCAAACCTTATGATCGGCTGGCTACCACTCAAGCCTTACCGACTTTGGTAGATTTATATCGGACTTCCCAGCGTGAACAGGGGCAACATATCCAATCTTACAAACTGGGAAGTATCTCGATTGCCGCTGGCGACTATCTGACTTTGCAGCAGGATTTTGAATTGAAAACCGGTTTGTTCAAAAAATTGCGTATTACGGCGGGTACGGAAATTCAGGTTAAAGCGGTTGTGATAAATGATAAAGACAATCATATTTTGGCAACGGCTAACGGACAGGAAATTAAAATTCCGACTACTTACCGAAGCTATACATATTCGGCACGTTATACCGCAGCTTACAATAAAGGCGGCGACTTTACCGAACGAATTAATGCCGCTTATATCAAACGGACACAAGCAACATTGCTCAAATCTGCCAAAGAGCAGAACGCGGAAAATATCCGTGAGCAGCAAAACAGGGGAATGAAACAGCGTTTAGAAACAGAAAAAATGCAGCGTGGCTTGAAATTGTAAAGTTGGAGGTTACTATGGATTCGGTTTATCAGCTTGTCTTTGACAGCAAGGTATTACGCTATTTACTTTATCCGTTATGGAATATGAACGGCAAAATCAATTTTCTGATAGCGTACTTTTTACTGCTGATCGCTACGCTACTGCTTGCGCTAGCTGTGTACCGCTTGAGCGGCAAACTGGTCTTTATCCGGCAACTGGGTAAGCTGAAAACAACGGTCAGCGCGATACTAGCTGTATTGGGCGGCGCGATTTTTTTCATGCTTTTTGACTGGCTTCCTGCCACCGGCGGCCATATCAACCACCCCAAAGACATTCTGATAATGGCCGTATTTTTTTGGCCGGTTGTTCTGTTTTTGGGTATTTCTGCACTCATTTCTTACAACCGAAAACACATTATTATCAGCAAAGGCAAAGAGTATAAAGACTACTTTGTCAGAGGTACGCGCCTGGTTTCTGAACACGAGTTCAACCGTGCTATCGAGAAAGCCTATAAATACGCCGATAACGACGAAAAAGCTAAAATCCAACTGGGAAAGGTTGTAATTCCTCCATCGGTTGAAAGCTATCATATATCGGTTGCAGGTACGACCGGCTCAGGCAAATCACAAACCATGTTTCAGATTTTCAAAGTCATTGAAGCGAGGGAAGAAAACGCGATTGTCTTTGACATTGGCGGCGACTTTGCTAAACGCTATAAACGGCCACAAGATAAAATCTTCAATCCGTTTGATTCTGAAAGTGTGAGATGGAATCCGTTAAAAGAAATTCGTGAAAAACGCGATTGCGCGACTTTGGCTGAAGCCATTACCGCAGTCAATGAATCAGACGTTTCCGGTAAACGTTGGGCAGATTACAGTAAAGCGTTTCTGACGGCCATTTTAGAATTTATGTTTGAAAGCGGTATGAGTTCGGTAGAACGTTTTTTGTATTATGCGTTTGAAGCCGATCAAACCATCTTAACCGACGTTTTGGCCGGTTCAACCGCAGCCGCCTATGTTCAAGAGGGTAATGAAGAGGTATTTCAAAGCATACGCACCACTGCCGTGAGCAAATTGGAAGCATGGAAATATCTGATTCATGATGATAAGAGCGTTCCTGATTTCAGTGTTCGGGACTGGATACGACAACAACCGGCGGAAAGTATCTATCTGACAGTCAAAGATTCAGAATTATCGGCTTTGCGCGATATGGTTAGCTGTTTTTACGCTCTAGCCTTTCAGGAAGCCCTAGACGTTCCTAAGTTCAATAAACGCCTATGGTACTTCCTAGACGAAGTGGACAGCTTGGGCTATATCGTGTCATTGCGCCACGGCCTTACCAAGCTCAGAAAGCACAATGCAACGATTGTTCTTGGTTTTCAGGCTATCAGCCAATTACGCGCAACTTATGGCCAACAGATTACTGATACCTTGCACGTTAACACGCGAGTTCAGATTTCTATGGCCGTAACCGGCGATACCGCAAAATACTTCTCTGACGTATTCGGTAGTCAGGAAATCAACCGCAGACAACAGAATTATTCTGAAAACTCAAGCGGTATGTTTAGTGGCGGTAACAGCAGTTCAACCGTGGCCAACAATGTTCAACGCATTACCGGTAAAACCCTGTTAGAATCAGAGTTCTCATCATTGCCGAATCTGACCGGCTATGTCCGATTAATCGGCTTGCCTGAAATAACGAAGTTTACTGTTCCTTTCTCGGGATAAATAAAAAATGTAAATACATCTTAATGTATTTACATTTTTACATTTTATTGTTTTTTATTAATAGCATAAACACATAAACAAAGGCTGGCATTACGCCAGCCTTTGTTTTAGTTACCAAGCCAACCGCTATAAGACTGATTGGACGTAACGCCTTTGCTACCAGTATCACTGGCCAAATTCGTCTGTACCGCGCTCAAACGTGCGGTAATGGTTGAAATTTGAGCCTGTTCAATAGCAATCGCATTTGCCAAATCCTGAGCTTCTTTGATGGTTTGCGTTGTGTTGATTTTGGACTTCAGATTATCAAGGTTTTGAATATGGACTTCCAACGCATTATAAGAGGCTTCGCTAAAAGCCATACCCATACGGACACTTTGATAATTATGCTTAAATTGCTGAGAATCCATCAAAGAATCAAGTTGTTTACCATTCATGACGGTAAGCAATTTATCATAAACTGCTTTGGCATTATTCCATGTACCGCCTTTACCTTGACTACTTACCACGTCTTGCCAAGAGCCGGAAACAATATCAGACTTTTTTAAGCCTTGCAGATAGTTGGTTGTTCCGGTAACGGCTTCATACTGCTGTTTCAACTGCTGATACTGTTGCTGCAACTGCTGATACTGTTGCACCATTTGACCAACCGCCGCAGGGTCAAAAACGACATCACCCACGCCGAAAATAGCCCACGCCGGACGGGTTATCATCATACTGACAATAGCCACCGCAACAAGTTTTTTCGATTTTCTCATTATGCTGCCTCCTGTTTCAACTTCAACAATCGGGCTTTGAAAGGTTCAGCCCAATCCCTATAATCCTTACTGCCAACCTCAGAAATAACATCTTGTAATACATTATATTTTACTTCGTTTCCTGAGAGAATTTCTACAAAATCCGGCATAGACGACAAGTCCATTTTGGTAATGACTGACTGACTAGAACTTTTGATTAAAAAAGGTTTTGCTTTTACGGCCGGATTATCGTTTTCTTTAATCCATGCCAATTCTGTTGAAGTACAGCCTAATCCCTCTTCGCCTAAATAAGTCTTGTCAGAAGCCTTAGCATTTGGCAGTAAAATACTGGTTCTGAATTGTTGGCGTAAATCGGCACTTGTCGTAATCACTTCAGGCGTTGGCGTTACGAAAATAACCGTACCGTTACGGCGGCGGTAGGTTGTCAGCATAATCCTCAGCCATTCACGGTTATATTCATCTTCAATATAACGCTGTCCCTCTTCCATAACAACAATAAACGGTTTGGCCGCTTGCATGGCCGTATCAATCCGATGAAAAATGTACATCGAGCAAGCCATCAGAATCTCAGGCTCTTTGATGACATTTTTCATCTCGAAACAGAACCGTTTTGCCCCATCAAGTGAGAAAGAATCTGTTTCATTGTCGAATAGCGAAGCCAGCCTACCATCATTACACCATTTCCGCATACGTTCGGCTAAAGAACCCTCTTCGTCAATACCGAACAGGTCAACAAAATTACCCAAACGGCGCAAATGTGGCTCAAAGGTATAAATCTGTTCAATAACCTCATGAACTTTCTTTTCCTCTCTGGCCGTCAACGCTACACGGTTTCCCTGTTCGTTGACTTTTGCCCCTAAGAACGATAACCACCGGAACAGAAATTCACGATTATCTTTAGTATCGGGCAGTTGGAGCGGATTCCAGCCGGTTTTCATGTTCGGCATTAATACAGTATGCGTAGCACCGATGGCCGTCATAAAGACTGCCGCTGAATATTCAAAATCGAAATGAAAGATAAAAGGGTCGTGTTTAAGCGCACTGGCCAACATTGCATTCAGCGTAGTAGTTTTACCGCCACCTGTCGGCGCGATAAATCGGGTATGCCCCACATCTGATCCATGTTCATGGAAATTGAAATAATACGGCGTGTTGCTGCTGGTTTTCAGCCGCATGATGTACTCGCCCCAATGGTTGCCGTTTTTAAAACCACTACTGGTATTGTGTAAGCTAGCAAAACCGGCAAAATTAGTTGTATTCAATGTTGCTGGGCGTTGGCACAAGTGCATATTGCCCGGCAACATTGAATAGAAGCTAGGTTCAGCAATGACATCTTCGCGCTTAGGGATTAAATGCGCTTTAGCAAACGCCTCTCTGGTTTTCTGTACCGCGTCTGAAAAATCGTTGTCGTTTTGGGTATAGACCAAAACATTCATATTGAAAATACCGTTGATTTGACGGCCACTTGTCAAATCATCAACCAATTCATTAATACTTTGAATTTGGCTTTCCGATTTATCGCCGACACTTTTCAACTGATTTTGTTTGCGTTCACTCAGTCTTGTGGACGTTTGGCGGCTCATTAAGGCAAAACTTTCACAAATAATCAGTTCATGGTCGATTTTCAAAAACTGGTCGAGCATGGTATGGTCGCTCTCTTCGGGATAGGTCGAATTAGGCAAACCAAATATGCAGCCAGTCCGAGCCGTACCATCGGCCAAATGGAAGCGGATAACTCCGTTTTCCTTAAAAATTTTGCGCGTTATCGGCAGATAATTTCTGATCGCCTCCGGAAAGACCGGTACAGGTGTATCATCAAGATTAATGATATTGCTTAAAAATTGCATAGTCTCATCATAACGATGACCGTCTTTTTCGTACATTGTCAGTACACGCGGATTAGCGCGGGATAATGATTCCATAATCATATCCCTTGCTTCTTCCAATTCGGTAATCAAACCATTCTCAACAGTTTCACTGTCTAATGTGAACGCCAGTTTCATACGGTCGAACGGCGGCGCGTTTGGATCGTTACGGCGTGCCACAAGCGTGATGAAGATTCGATTTTTGAAAACCTTTGCTGTTTTTTGCTGTTGAAAATAATGTGCTTCAAAATCATCAAAAAATGATTGGCCGATGTCGGCGTGTCTTTCCGGCTCAACTTCTTTTCTTATGTAATGGATATACGGCACAATGCGTGAGTTCATCTGCCGATACAGGTCAGCACGGAATTTTTTCAACAAAGCCAAATCTTCATAGCTTTCTGTTTCAAAATTCAGGCCGTCTAATTCGATGACGGTCATTAAATCGCCGTTGGCCAACTTGATAATTTCAGGCCGAATATGAAACAAATAAGGTAAATTTGAGATTTCCATGTTTTCTTTCTCCGCTTCCTGACTGAACCGATATTCCAATCCTAACTTGCTTTTTTGGCGCGGATTCGTTTCATAACTATATCCGTGGTACATCTTTTGTGAGTTCGTAAATCGCCGTCTGTGTTTAAACAGTGCAAAATTTACGCCCCTGTCCTCTTGATAAGTCAACGCTGTAAGATACGCATACAACGCCGCCACAGATAAGACGGGTTTAAAGAAACCGCCAAACGCCGCCTTGATTCCAAAAAACAGAAAAAATGCAGAAAACAGGAACAATATAAAGATGTTGATAGGAAGCCCCAACCAGCGAGCTTCCCTCGCCAAACCAGCAAACAACGGGTCTTTTTGTTGTTTAGTGGTTTCCATTTTTCAATCCTTAGTAGCCTGATGAACCTGACAGCGTAAGAATCCAGTTCACAATATCTTCCGCAAACACCAAAATCACACCACCAACCAACAAGCCACATACCCAAGTTTTCAGGTTACGGATAGGCGTGAAGAACATATTGATAGCAATCAGCACGACCGCAACGAACAATACGCCTGCACCGGCAATTACTAATTCAGTACCGACATTATTCAATGCCGATTTGATTTTAGTGCCGATACCTGCATTGGCATAAGTCGAAGCGGTAAACAGCATAACGGCCATTGCTTGAATTGAAGATAACTTTTTCATTGTGATTTCCTTTCGATAGAAATAAAAAGTAGATTAAAATTTTTGCAAACCAAACTTCATTTTTTGAACGTTAGGGCGTTCCCCTCCGTTCCATTCAATTACACCCATTTCCTGTAAATCAATAACCGCAGTTTCATGAGCAGGAGCATAAGCTGTTTTAGTTGCAGACCTCAGATAGTTACCTGATTTATCATATATTGGAACTGAGAAACTTACGCCAATACGTCTATTCGTCTTGTTTTTTAGCTTTCCTGTAAATATCACATCTGCTCGACCTGAAAACCCTGTCGCAATACCACCTTTTGGATCAATGTTGGCAACAACTACTTTAAATCCGATAAGGTCATACGCAGCCGTAGATTTATTGCCAACGTTGTACACCTTATCGCCGCTTGCATAACCGGTTACGCTACTGACCTTACCGTTTACCGTTCCCAACGCATCATTGGCCGTTCCCAATACGGAATTGGCTGATGACAATACGCTGTTGACTTGAGCGCAACCGCCAAGCAAAACGATTAAGGCTAATATTGATATTCTCATTACATACTCCCTATAAAGTTACAAAATTGCCGTTTTCATCAAGTGTTTGTACAAAACCTGAGCGTTGTGGGCTATTAGAGGAAAATACCGTTGTATTGGCGGCAGGCTCTTGAGGTTGAGCATCTTTAACCTCTACCCTTTTCACTACTTTAATAGGAGCGGCCTGTGTCTGATTACTGGCCGTCTGAACGGTTTGGCCTTTTTTACCGCTTCCCAACCAAGAATCGTAAACCATCAATGTGCTTTGTTCTAACTTACGGCTACCGCCTTTTATCGTAGGGGATTCACCGTTATTCAACCGTGCGTAACGAATTTTGACTTCACGAACATATTTGGTTGTTTCTTTGTAGGGCGGAATGCCCTTATATTTCTCAACCGCCCCTGGCCCTGCGTTATAACCTGCTAGGATAAGGTCTAGGTTTCCATTGAAATATTTAGTCAGGTAACGCAGGTAACGTGTACCGGCAATAATATTTGGTTCAGGTTTATACAAGTCTTTTGGGGAGATACCCATCTGTATAGCGGTTGCCGGTATGACTTGCATAAGGCCGCGAGCATCTTTAATTGATGTGGCATTTGGGTTATAGGTGCTTTCCTGTACCATAACTGCACGGACTAAATTCGGGTCTAATCCCTGTAATGCCGCGTGTTTATTTATCAAACTGTCAAACTGTGCCGAAACCGCAAACGGCATGAATAAAATCAGCGGAATAAACAGACTATACTTTTTCATTTTCCTCTACCTCTCTATAAGCAACCCTGCATTTCAAACCCTTTTTTTCACACCAATCTTGTAAGGCTTCGACAATCAAGTCATTTCGCCGAATACGCCCGATTGTTGTCTTTTTAGCCAATTCGGTATTGATTGATTTGTAATAAGCATTAATCAAATGAAAAAAACTTTCACTGACATAGACAATCATCTGTTTTTTATCGTGTCGTTTGCCTCTACTCATTTTGAAGCCTTCCAATTTGCGTAGATTTGAGAAGCACTAATCCTGTAAGATTGGTACGAACTGTTCATCATCAGCAAATTGGCTTTGATTTTGGCTTCATTTGCCTCGATTACGGCCGTTTCAAAACGGATCGCATTATTTAAATCTTTAGCTTGTTTTTGGGTTTTAGCCTTTACCTTCATCAAGCTATCTAAATTGTTTGCCGCACAGTTGGCTTTAGACCATGCTAGTTCGGATTCTGTATATGCCCTATTAATCGCAGCAGCATTCTGATTGGTTAATTTATCCAGTTCTGCACTGGCATAAACACCGGTATCAGCGGCTTTCATTTCCTGTAACTGCTGATACAGTGAAACATCTTGCTTATTACCCCACTTAACCATGACATTTTCATTCATGGTGCTTGGCATTTCATAACCTGCGACAGTAGCAATATTTGTTAGTAAACCCAACCCAGCCAAACCTTTTGTCAGCGCATCATATTGGCCGCGCATAATATCTAATGATTCTTTGGCTTTCTGAATCGCCATTGTGAGTTGTGCAAATTTTGCTGGGTCAAATACAGTTTTACCGCTTCCTGAAACTGTTCCTGCTACTGTTCCACCAACTTCAATCGCCACATTTGCGCTATTGCTGATTTCTTGCTCAGGTAATTTCACACGAGGGCAGACATTTTCAGCTTTTTGCATATTTTCAATTTTGGTACGGTTTGTATTGTCAATGCTTTCTGTTTTGGTCGTTTTTCCATTTTGACCAATACTTTTAATGTTGCTGAAATAATCGCCTTTACCGCCGTATTGTTGGTAAAACCGTGCAATATTGATGACATAATTTCGGGTTTCGGCCGGCATTTTTTTCAAACCTTTTTTGTATTTGCCAAAATTGCCAGACCCCCAGTTATACGAATACAACGCATAAGCCATAATGCCGTTATTAGAACTGAGCAGACGACGCATATACAGCGTACCACCAGCAATATTTTTTTCAGGGTTAAACCTTTCAGCAGCAGTTAAACCCAACTCAGGTGCCGTTAAAGGCATGATTTGCATCAAACCACAAGCACCTGCTCCCGAACATATACTTGCGTTATGACCAGATTCCTGTTGAATTTGAGCATGAATTAACAGCGGATCATGACCATATTTGGCACTGTACTTTCGGACAAGATTGTCATAGGTCAGTGGCAAGGCATGGACTGAAGCACACGCAGAACCAACCAATAAAGCAAGCAATAATGGTTTCATTCTTCATCTCCTATCAACTGTTCGGCCAATAAAAACGAATCTTCAAAACCGTTGCCGTCTGTACCATAGGAAATGGAATAACATCCGCCCTTATCATATACCGTCAGATAGTCCCTTAATTGGCTGGAATTGTCGGCAACGTGCGGCATAGTAAACAATGCTAGACGGCCTTTAACAATAATCGGCAAATCGCCAAACAAGCCTGTTCTATCGACACAATTCTCCTGTTCGACATAGCGGTAATTAACCAATAGGCCACCGCAAGCTGCACCGGTACATTTTCCCTGTGGATAAAAGTTATAAGACCAACCGTTTTGTGTATCGGTTGCGGTCTGAACATACTTCAGGCCGTGGGAATGAGCAAAATTTTGAACAATATTGCTGAAATTATTAGCCGGTTCTGCCATAACCGACCCAGCAACAGCAAGCAGTAATAACAAGGCTAACGGCTTCATTGTTGTTCTCCTTTTTCAAAACGGAATTGTTGTTTTGGGTTATCAATATCGGTAAGAATTGCTGTCTTACCGTTGACTTCCAACAGGTATAAATCAAAACCGTCTTGCTGAACAATTTTCTGGCCGCCTTGATTTTTCAAAACCAGCGGCGTTTTTGCCCAACTGTTTTCGATGTAGGCAGATTGTTCATCATCTGCAATAACCAGCGCACTACTCATGCCGTGTTGTTGTTCAAAAGCTGTTTGCCCTACCCGATGATATACACCGCCATCTCCGTTTGCTTGCGAACAGGCCGCCAAGAACAAAACCGGAAGAACTATCAATGATTTTTTCATGACTTCAATCCTTTCTTTTCCGCATAACCTTTGTAATATATGTTTTCGCAACCGTAACCACCCGTAGGCGTTCTTTTTAATTGGATAATGACATCTATATTCTGTCTAACAAATTCCTTGACCTGTTCGGCATTGAGCGTTGTACCCGCTCTTAAAACCATTAGTGACATACGATCTAGTGCTAGTTCAGGCGTATCAGCGTGAATTGTGGCGATTGCACCCGGATGGCCTGATGAAATCAGATTCAAAAACATAAAGGCTTCATCTCCCCGAATTTCGCCTAGAAAAATTCTCTCTGGACGTAACCGCAAACATGCTTCCATTAAATGCTGTGCATTGGCTTTTGATGTACCTTGACCACCACGTGAATAATAAAGCTGCAAAGTATTAGGCTGTGGCGGATCTAATTCTTTGGCATCCTCAATCGTGATGATTCTTTCATTCATATCAATCAGCTTAATCAGCGAATTAAACAGCGTAGTCTTACCTGAATCCGTACCGGCAGAAATCAACACATTTTTTTTCAGTTGTACTGCACGTTTGACAAACTGCCAAAATTCGCCGTTTTCATACAACCCTAACAACTCTTCATCTGCTGGCGACATTCCGTGATAGGCTTTCAGGCCGTCAAACATATCGCGGTAAATATCGTATTCAAGGCTCATAATTGACGGCTTCCGGATTGAAAGTGCAATTCTGCCCTGATATACGGCTGGGTCTTTGACAACCTGAATCCGGTAAAACAAATCCTTATGTTTAATGGATTCGATTTGAGCGGACAAAAGCGGTGTTTCATCAGAAATTTTCTGATGGGTATTGGTTGCTATCAAATCCGCAAACGCCTTTAACCGCTTATAACTCAATTTCGGCTGTTCAATCCGTTGCATTCCTTTACAGCCTTTTTTTGCGATAAAGAACTCATAAGGCTTGTTTACGGAAATTTCCGTTACATCATCATCTTCAAATGCTTCGCCGAAATCGACTTTCATGATGTTGTGAAGCAATGCAACAGACATAACTACCTCAATTCAAAAGGGATGAAAAATCTAAATCTTTGGCAACCAGTATCTTAATTTGCGCACCGTGTTTGACTTCAATAGTTGGCGGAATATCTGCGTGTTTAGACAACATATTTTGAGCGGTATCATTAAACGCATTAGCTACCTCAGAACGGTATTGAGCCGCGCTGTTGTTATTGTCGCTGCCTTTAACATCAACCGTTGCTGTGGCCGCACCAAATACCGATAACAAAGCTGCTGTACCGAACATACGGAAAAAGTGATTATTTACCTTTCCACCCATGCCAACGATACCTAGATTATTGGTTGATGGGCTGTCTAACATGATTTCAACACCCTGCGGCGTGATTGCCCTGCGCCAAATGGCCGCGATTTCAGTCTGACCAGCTTTCACAACTGAGGAATATTCCCCAAACAACCGTGTACCGGCAGGCAATAATTCATATCTACCCTGTTCGCCATAGACCGGATCGCTTACGCGGGCAATAATGGTTGATGGAATATCGCTTTTTACTGCTGTTTCCAGCACGGCATCTATTACTTTTCCCTGCTGAACCAAAAATTCACGATTTGGATTGTAAGAAGCACTTGAAACAGGGGCTTGGCTTGTCCCCGAATTAAACCGGCCTCCTTGAGTGCTAGCTGCACTTTGCGACTGGCTTTGTGTTTGGAGTGCTGCACCATTTTGACCGCCGCCTTGAGCCATTGCAGCAAAAAAAGCCTGCATATCGGTTTGGCCGTTGGCTTGTGCGGCATTCGGCGACATATCGCCACTACCACCTGTTACCATAACCGATGATTTATATCGTGCTTCGAGCATTGCTCTTTCCTGTGTTTTACGCGCTTCTGCTGCTTCATCAACCTGCGGTTGCTGAGGCATAGGCGGCGGAGGTACTGGTTGTTCTGCCTGCTGCACAGCAATAGCTTCTTGTGGAGGATTAAAACTCAGTTTATTTACCGAGGAATCGGTACTATTTGGGTTTGATACAGGATTGCTAACCACACCCAAATCTTCTGGCTTTTCTTCTTTATTTGACAATTTAATATATGCCAAACCGCCAAATACGATAGCTGCAACAGAAATCAATCCGACTGCCTGAGCTATCGGTTTTTTGTTTAAAGTTACTTTTGGTTTAACTTTGATATTTTCATTCGCCCCTAATTCAGGTTCAGGAGGTACGTTAATTTCTTCGGGTTCGGAACTTAAAAAATCTTTTTCATTTTCCTGATTGCTCATTTCACACCTCTTTAATCCTTGAAATCTTCATTGCGGATACATTTCACAATGTCGCCTAAACGTAAGGCGAAGCCACGACCTATTTTTTCTACCACCACATATTTACCCTCGCGGCGCACATTGGTTAACTCTTCACGACCACGCGCATTGACCAAATAAATTGCAGGTAAAGATTGGCGGTTATCAAACTCAAAATAAGTAAATTGGCCGTCATCAAAAACAGACTTGATTTTGATACCTTTTACTTTGGTTTGTGAGTAGTTATAGTTATTCTGTCTAAATGTCGGTGCTTTATTTTCGACCTTGCTCTTCGCTACGGCGGTAGGCTGGCTGTAATCAAAACGTACTACAAAAACTGGGTTTTTGCGGCTACCACTGCGTAAATGCAGGTAGTAATTGTGTTTATCAGTAATCACATTTACGTTAGTGCTGCTCATTCCTGCTTGCGGTTGTTCCGCTGGTTTGATAAATAAACGGTTTCCTTGAGGAACTATCTGCCAGCCGATAGTATCGCCTGACACAACCGTTTTAATCTGTTCAGTACCAAACTCAACGGTTGTAGCAAAACCGAAAGCCGTATCAATTTCAACAACCTGATTTGGATTAAAACGGACAACACGGACACGAGAATCTTCTGACACGGCTCTCGGCACTGTTGCCGCCTGAATTGCACCGGAACAAACCAATAACGCCAAAGAAGTAATTAACGCGGTTTTCATTTCTTAGTTTCCTCTGTTGTTTCTGGAACAGTTGGCACAACTGCCGCTTGTTCAGGTAAACCGACTACTGACGAAGAAGATAAAGCATCGGTTGAAGCATTCTGCGAAACAGACCAGCTTGTAATCTTGAATCCAAAAGCATTCAGTCTTTGTTGTTCCACGCTCAAATCATCGTAATTGCCGGTAACATACGAACCGACAACAGAATACGAATAAACCTGTTCTGCCCCCTGATTTTTCATGCGGGTACGGAAATTAACTTGAAATCGCTTATCATCAGTTACGTTGATTGAAGATACATCGACTTCAATCGTTCCAGTTTTACCCAAACGAGAGAAAGGACTGTTTGGATTATCCGGCGCTACTTCTGCAAAAAAATCACGTTTTACATTGGTATCCATGAATACGGCAGCATTGTTATAACGTTCTTCAAGTGATTTTCCGCTACCGATGTAGGCATAGCCATATCGGGCATTCACAACTGAATTGACGGTTGATTGAATCCACATTTTGAAAGCAGATGGGTCTGAATCGTTTTCAAGATGAACGACTTTTTCAACAATACCAGTTGCACTATCAACCACCGCAATAATCGGCTCAGTCTGTTTCAGAGGCATCATTCGCATGATGGTAAATGCCAAAACAATGATTCCGACAACCAACACGCTGATCAAAATCAAGCACCATAACAGTAGCTTGTTTTTACGCTTATCCTCTTTTTCATACGACACACCGAGTGCGTCTAAAAATGCTTGGCTGTCTTTTTTGAATTTATCTAAGTTTTCCATTTCCAACCCTTAATTTATTTGGCTAGTCCTTTTGTAAAAAACTTTTTAGCAGCAGACATTACATTACCAACGCCTGTACTAGTAATGCCGAAACCGCTTGAAGCTAAGCTAGAGGCGATACTTGGCATTTTGGCAAATGTTACTAATGTGACGAATAAGGAAAGCGCCATACCAATAGCAGAGGCAAAAGTAGCGACCTCAGATGGAAATACTTTTTTATAAATTGCTGGTATGACCCCCATAATCAACTGTGTAGCTAATGCCAATAACAGGAGTGTTAAAAATTGGTTGAATATCAGAGCTACCCAGTTATTAAAAAAGTTTTTGGTTGAATCGAACATTGCACAACCAATGAATATCGGAGCAGTGATTATCATCAGAGCTAAAATTAGTTTGCATTGTAGAAACACTAAAAAATACAAACCAATCGCTACAATAGCCAACAACATAACCACTAAATACACGCCAACAACAGGTAGAACAAAAGCAATTTCTAAAACCCCACCGCTACTTACGGAAGAAAAACCCTTATAAATTTCATCGAATACAAGAGTAGCGAAAGAATAAATTAAAGCTGATTGCGATTGACCAACCATAGAGCCAACAAGCTCAGGTATACCGTAAATTACTGGTTCGCCAATATAGTGATACACGTCAGCCCACGAGCCAATTAAGGTTAGAATCAAAAAAAATTTGAAGAAGTCCAAAGTCAGCTTTTTCGCATCTACTCTGGCATACATCAAATGTATTGCCTTATAAACCATCCAGCAGAACAACATAGCCGCCAAAATTGGAATTGTGTTTTCCATAACCTGCTGATAATAATTTTCAACATTCTCCAAAATGATTGAATCAAATTTTTCATCAAGAGTTGAAAAATATGCTTTTAGCTGCTCTGAAAGTGTTGATAATGAATCAACACTTTGTTGCGTTGAAGAATTTGCCATTTCAATTTACTTTCGGAAAAAAGTTTTCAAATCCATCTAACCTGATTCCTTGTTGTTTTTCATCGTATGTGAAGCAACTTGATAACGTGGATTCCTCACAAAATTTATTTTGTGTGGTATAGGTATAAACATGGTTCTTTTTCAATTCATTGTCGCGCCAGCGTTCTGTAATAACCATTTTGAATTTTTTTGGGTCAGCTTCTAATCGAGTGATTTCATAATCACGTTGGATATGTTTGCCTTTATCACGATAAGTACCGGTTACGTCAGGTACAGATTCCGCACAAGCTGCCAATCCAAACAATAAAGCAAATACGAATAATTTAGATTCCATTTGAATATCCTTTCTAACTCGATTTAATTTTTTCAGGTAAAAGCTATTTGGTTCGCTGATAGGTCAACAACCCATTTTCTGAGCCGATGGTTAGAGTATTGGCATTTTCCAAGCGGAAACAGGCACGGTCGGTATCTTGGGTACACAGTAAATTAGTTTTTGGGTCAAATTTCATTTCTGTGAAAACACCACGAGCTAAAACCGATACGCTAAAAACATCATCGGCCTTTTTCTCAATCAAAATACGGTCATCAATAGCGAAGCCACTATTTTGTTGAGCTGGTTTTACTGGGTTTACCCAAATGCCAACAAACATCTGGCCATTTTGGGTTTCAGCCGAACTAGGAGATTCTGAACACGCCAGTAAAAGGCTACAAGCCAGGAGGGGAAGATACTTTTTCATTTAAGCTACCACTTGATTGATTGGAACAAAATCGCAAGCGCAAGGGGATTTAGGCTGTTTGTTTGCCGAACAGCCGAGCAATGAAAAAGAGATAAGTATAAAAGCGAGGTACTTCATGGGATTTCCTTCCAGTTTGGTTATCACTAACGAAAATGTAAAAGGCATATCCCGTAATGTTTTGTACGGAACGATTTTGATTGTTATAACTTTTGGGCGCAGATAAAAGTATCCGCTGTGATGACGTTTGATATTGTTATATTTGTATTTAATAACAACTGATTGATTCTAAAAGTGATGTTTTGACGTATGGAGAATTTGATACCTTCTTCATGCTTTTCAGTGTAAACAATATCGTTTTAATTGTAAATAGTTTCACAATCATAAAATCATGATTTTATGATTTTGCTTAAATAAGCGTATGATTCAAAACTATAATTTTATAAAATATATTTTTTATAAAATGTGGCTTTATGACAGACAAAAGCAAACGCAGCTATTCACTGTATATCAATGACAATTTTCTGATTGAGCTAGATATGCTTGTTTTGAACTTGAGAAAACAAGGATATTGCCGAGAGAACGGCGAAAAGCTCAGACGTGTAGATTTGGTCTATGAAGCGTTGGATTTACTGAAAGAGAAATATCAAATGTCTGAAAATCCGCGTTATGACGGCTATGTCTCACGGATGAGCGATGATGAATAGCTATACTCTCCCCTATTAATACCCAGCTTATACACAAAATCTGTTGATAACTGCTATCAGTAAAGAAACAAGCCTAGAAAAAAATAAGAATAAAAAATTGAGTTCAGTCAGCAGACTGAACGAGGGGCTGGGATAGTGAATCAGCAGATTCACGATCTCAGAGAAACCAGTAACCGGTTTTCCAACAAACGAAACTATGCTTAGTTTCTTTCCCAAGTTCGCAGATTTTCTGCTGAAAATCTTTCGAGTTATCCCCAAAATTTTTCTTGGAATTGGTTTTTCATCTGTTTTTAAATTATTTTTAATTATTTTTAGGCACTTTGAAAGCCTTATTTGGTATGGTTTTTAGTCGCTTTACTGGTACAAATTCCGACTATAAATGGAACAAATTCCGACTATAAATGGAACAAATTCCGACTATAAATGGAACAAATTCCGACTATTTTCAACACCTATAATTTTAAAGTTATCCACAATCGAACTTATCAACATTTTTAAAATGGTACAAAAAAAATACTTGTACCATTTTAAATTTTATCCGATAATCCAGTATCGGTTAAAAAGGTTCATTTAAATGGCTCAAATTAATAAATTACCCCAACAGCGAAAAAGGTTGTCAGGACTACAATCTAAAAACATCGTTATGGCCAATAGTTTGAATCGTTCTGCAATGGGTTTGAATTTGTCTGAAAAACGGATTGTAGCCTGCGCTCTTGCGAAGCTAAATGGTTTAAATGGTTTGGCAAAAATTACAGCTAAAGAGTATGCCGAAACATTTAATTTACCGCTTAATCAGGCTTATGAACAGATGAAAGAGTCAGCTAAAGGTATGTTGAGCAGGGCGGTTACGGTATTTTTAGAAGACGATGAAATTCGAGAAACTACAATGTACCCTTGGTTTTCAATTATCAAATACGAGGAGAATGAAGGATATGTTGGTGTAAAATTTAATGCTGAGATTGCCCCTTTTTTATTTGATGTAACAGAAAGATTTACTCAATATCAATTACTTCAAGCATCTTCCTTACGTTCCTTATACTCTTGGAGGTTACTTGAAAAGTTTGAACAATTTAGAACTAAAAAAGACGGTATAAAATCTTCCAGTGGTTGGTATAAGACAACGGTTGAAGAATTTGCTAGAGAAATGGAAGTACCTGATTCTTATTTGAATAATTTCAAAAATCTTCGGATTCGAGTTATTGAACCAGCTATTAAAGAATTGGTTGAAAAGGATGGTTGGAAGATTGAATTTATTCCTGAAAAAGAAGGTAGAAAAGTTGCTAGACTTCATTTTAAATTTGAGAGAGCCTAGCCTGATCCAAAAAAGAAACTGCCCAAAGCAGTTTCTTTTTTTTGTATGACTTTGGCCTTTAAATGGAACAAATTCCGACTGCCAGCTGAACCGGCTGAAAAGGCTTATCTGCTATGACTTTGGCCTTTAAATGGAACAAATTCCGACTGCCAGCTGAACCGGCTGAA
>CAUQGU010000035.1:0-18685 GCA_963517645.1 uncultured Haemophilus sp.
CAGGCGTTAGCCCACGTAAAAAGGCCAAATAAGGCTCAGTAATTTCAGTTAAAAAACGGGAAAGTTTTCCAGGTTGTTTAGTCATTTTTGCTTACTTTTAACGGGTTAAAGGTTTGTGCTGTCGGCATAACTTCAATTCGGTTAATGTTTACATGCTCCGGTTGTTGGTTAAGCCATAACACGATATTGGCAATATCTTGCGGCGTGACATATTGTACGTTTTCATACACTTGTGCTGCACGGGCATCATCGCCTTTAAAGCGCACGTTGGAAAATTCTGTGCCGCCACATAAACCGGGTTCTACATTGGAAACACGCACGTTGGTGCCGGCTAAATCAGCACGGAGGTTTAAACTGAATTGTTTCACGAAGGCTTTTGTGCCGCCGTAAACGTTACCGCCCGGATAGGCGTAATTGCCGGCAATCGAGCCTAAATTAATGATATGCCCTTGATTACGCGCAACCATTTGCGGTAAAACCAAACGGGTTACGGTGACCAAACCTTTCACGTTGGTATCGATCATTTTTTCCCAGTCATCTAAATCGGACTTGTCCGCTGTTTCTAAGCCAAGAGCAAGGCCTGCGTTATTCACCAATAAATCAATGGCTTGTAATTCTGCCGGCAGTGTTTTTAATGCCTTTTCAGCTGCGTGACGATCCGAAATATCAAAGGCGAGAGGAAAGAATTGTTTGCCGTATTCTTGTTCTAATTGCGCTAAACGTTCTTGTCTTCTTCCTGTACCGATGACTAAATAACCGGCTTTCAATAATGTGCGACAAATGGCGTTCCCAAAACCGGCAGTAGCGCCTGTGACTAATGCAATTTTTGTCATGTTGATTTCTCCTTAATTGTGGAATTGGTGTGCGGCAACATTGATTTAAAAAATGACCGCACTTTTTACAATGAACAACATACTACTACACTAGTACAAAAAAATATAGGGTTTTCTGTAAAGATTTGAAAAAGAGGCTCGATCTAAAAAAGAATCACGAGAAGTGCGGTGATTTTTTCTGCTATTTTTGAGTGGCGATACCGGAAAGAATCATGGCAACAAAATGAATCAAGGAGGCCTTGGCCTCCTTAGTATTCACACTATTGATTAAAGGCACCATATTTATATTCTGTAATCATATTGGTATCGGTGATCACTTCCGGTTTGCGATTTAACGAGGAAAAATCGATCTTTTCGTATGGGATTAATGGTTTGCCATAAATTTGAGATGCCGCATTTTCTAGCTCTGCTTGAGAACTGAATACCGGTTGCACATTTTCCCATTTTAATTGGGATAGATTGTATTCCACTTGCTCTTTAGTGAGTTCAGGAATTGGATTCAATGAAGCTAATGACATATTCATATAGCTATAGCTGTATGGGAAAACCGCTTTTGAGGTATAGTGAGCGTCAAGGGAACTGGTCGTATTAAAATAAATAAAGCCATTCGGATTTAAATGCGCTTTTGCTAGCGTTAAAAATTCTTGACTTAGCAAATTGCTTGAATAATTTCGCCAGTGGAATGTTGTATTCATCAGAATAAAATCAAATTTTTTCTCCGGATTTTTATTTAACCAACGACGGCCATCATCCGTAATCAGATTAACGCGTTTATCTTGTAGGAATTTTTGCATTTCAGGATACATACCGGCAAGTTGCGGATAGGCAGGGTTAAGTTCAATAACCGTCATGGATTCTAATTCCGGCATGGAGGTAAGTACCCTTGTCCATGATGCTGTACTTAAGCCAATCACTAAAATATTTTTGGCATGAGGCGCAATAACCGGTAATAAGTAGGCACGTTCGATACCATTATGGTTATTTGTCAAGCTGGTATTTAACATGCCATCATAAACATTACCACCAAAAACCAGTTCATCGTTTTTATCGTTTAAATAAACTTGAATAAAGCCATGTTTATTTTCAATTAATTTCTCTAATTTTAATGGTTTTCCATCATCATCCATCCTTTTTGCCAGTGAATGAATGATTTCTTCAGGTAAAGTTAGGGTTGTTGTAATCACCATGATACTTGCAATGGCAGTCGCTATTTTTAACCATTTTTCTTTTACACAAAGCATGGCAGTCAACAACGTGATGAATATAACGAGAAAATAGGTCTGCTGTGTGGTAAAAATATCTAAAAGGTAAAAACCAATCAGTATTGGTGAGATGGTACAGCCGATAACATTGGCAAAATAAACATTAGAAATTGCCGCGCCGGTTTTCTTTTGTTCTGCACCAAGGTGATGCACGATTGGGAAAACAATTCCCCGTGCTAATGCACAAAAGAAAATGGAAATAATAAAAATACCGAATATACCTTGAATTGGGAAATAAATTAATAGCGCAATTGCCAAACAATCAAGTAGTGCTGAAAAAATAAAGGAATAACCAATATAGTTGATATTTCCTTTACCGGATTGACATAGATTTTTACCAATCAGAGAACCGCAGGCAATACCTAATAAAAATAGCGCAAGTGTTAATGAAAAAATTTGCGGAAGAGAGACGCCATAGAAACTAAATAATCTAATCCAAATCACCTCAAGCCCTAAGCTGAGAAAACCACTTAAGAAGGACAGGATGATTGCTTTTTTCGTGATTGTCATGATTTACCCCTTTCTTCCGTATTTAATAAAAATAATTGTTGCAACAAGACAGTTAACGATTGCTGCTAAATAAATTACTTGAGTAATGGTTAAGTGATTAAATAGGAAAAAACCAACACTTATACAAGCAAATGCTGCACCTAATGTGTTGGTAAAATATAACCAGCCAATATTATTGCCAATATTATCAAAATGCTGGTTCAAATATTGTGTTAATAGTGGCAATGTGCTTCCCATGAGAAATGTTGGGAAAAGCAGCAATATAAAGTTAGACAAAGCAACAGTTGTCACACTTGAGTGCAAGAATAACGCTTTGACGAACTCAATTAAGGTCGGGCTTGCGAAACCAAAGATACCAATACCAATCTCGGTCAGGGCAAAATAAAGAATGATATGTTTAGAAAATTTATCCGCTATACGCCCACCAAAGTAAGCGCCGATACCAAGACCTGCCATAAAAACGGCGATAATAATAGTAATAGATTCTAGATCCACACCAAAGGCGGTAAATAACATTCTCTGCCAAGCGATTTGATAGATTAATGCGGCAAAGCCTGACATAAAAAAGACGGCTTTTACTGTTTTAGCACTATATTGATTCATCGTGTTACCCTAATCCTAATATAAGTAATAGATTAAAATGTTGGAATGTTATCATCCTTTAATGTGTCATAAGGAATATTTTCTTCAAAGTTAAAAACTTTAATATCCTTATCATCTTTATTTGAAAAGAAATTATAATGGGGATTTAACTCTTTTGTTTCTACGCCTATCCATTGAGAGAAACCATAAATAAAGTTAAATGCACTTCGTTTAAGATTAACTACCTCCCGAACCTTATCATCACTAGATATTTTAACAAAAGGAACGTCAAAGTTTTGTTTGTATTTATCACCAAAATCTAAATCAACCTCTTTTTTATCTTCTTTATGGGTATGAGATAAACCATGATCTGAAAAATAAATTAACGAATAAGGCTCATTTTGTTCTTTTAATAAAGCCACTACTTCCTCAATCAATTTATCTGTTTTTAAAATTGTGTTTACATAACAAGAGAGACTCTCATTAATAAATTCCAGCTTTTTCTCTTCTTCTTTAAGTCGTTGACAAAAATTACGATGTGAACCCATTAAGTGAATCACAAAAAGTCTCACATTATTTGAGTAAGTTTTTTCCTTGAATCTGGTTTTTAGTTCATCTAATAATGCCATATCATCGGCATTATTTGTCGTAAAACCGCCTTTTTTGGTGAAGTAATGAAAATCGGCAGCCACACCTAATCGGCTGGCGAGCGTATCATATTTGCCAATACTGCCTTGATTGGATAACCAAAACGTCTTTATACCGGCCATTTTAGCTAATGTAATAATATTATAAGAGTAATCTTTTTTGCCCTTATCTTTGGGATTGAAATGTAATGTATTTAACAGTGAATGATAAGTGGCAGGTGCACTGGAAATATAACCTGCATTAATATATCCCTTTGTTTTATCTAAAAATGGCGTGGTGGGTAAATGAAAACCATAAGTTGACATATAGTCTCTTCTCGCACTTTCACCAATAATTAAAACATAATTCTTATATTGAGGTTTTGCCGAAATAATATGCCAAGGTGGAGTAATATTTTGCACATTTTCAAGATCGCTTTTATCATGATAATAATCAGCAATACTTTCAATGATGTTAGCATAAAATGAAATGAGATTAACTGGGCTATTAGCCAATGTCCAGTGTGCATCCACTTTATCATTGGATACATTTTGAATATAGAACTGGGTTGGCACCCAGATCACACTGAAGATTGTCACAATAGCAAGAAAGCTGTTTAATATTTTTTTATGTTTTTGTTCTTTTGCTGAGATTTCTACTTGGTTAGTCGCATATTTTTTTAGTTTATATAAAACATAAAAAGAGAATATAAATAATACAGGCAATCCTAAATTAGATAATTTAAGTTTCCCTAAAAATTCAAAAGATTCTGCCGGGTTAGTTTCAAAAAACGCGGCAATAATACCGGAATTTGGCTTGCCATAAGATAAATAGACAGGATAATAAAGAGATAATGTTATTGTAATAAATGTGACAAAATACCAAAATATTTTCCGATTAAATGAAAAAATTAAGTAATAGAGGATGTATATAACAAATAATCCATAAAAAATGCTATCTTCAGGAGAAATAGTTTGGGTGAGAAAAGAAAACCAAAATAGCCATAACCAAAATAGGCGAGAACGTAGATAATTAAGAAAATTTTTAGACATAAGTAAATAAAATGTAAAATTTTCCGTATTCTATACGTAATGACTTATTGACTCAATGATTATTACGGAGAGTAGTGTAAAGATTTGTTAAAGTTTTGTCAGTTTTATCTGTATTTAGAAAGGGAATGAACGAATTGATTAAGCCCCATAATTGGGGCTTAGATATCATGCGATGTTTAGCCTTTTTTGTTCAAGTTAAATTCAATGCTTGGGACAAAAAACATTTTGAATTTCAACCGCACTTAAGGTTGATATGACGTCTATAAATAGCCTTTTTCACCTCGTGGTAAGCTCACTAAACCAGAGCGGACGATCTCGATGACAACAGCTTCTTCTTTCAGCGTGTTTACAAAGGCATCAAGTTTATCTTTAGTGCCGGTGAGTTGGATAATGTAAGACTTCGTGGTAACGTCCACAATTTGTGCACGGAAAATATCCGTCAAACGTTTCAGCTCTTCCCGTGCTGTGCCTTGCGCACGTACTTTAATTAACATCACTTCACGCTCAACGTGTTCACTGTCGCTTAAATTAATCACTTTGAACACATCCACCAATTTGTGTAATTGCTTTTCAATTTGTTCCAACACTTGTTCATCGCCGTAGGTTTCGATAGTCATGCGGGATAACGTTGGATCATCTGTGGGGGCCACAGTCAGGCTTTCGATGTTGAAAGCGCGTTGTGAGAATAAGGCGACGACGCGGGATAACGCGCCTGATTCATTTTCGAGTAATACGGATAAAATTCTACGCATTATGCATTCTCCGGTTTAGTTAAAATCATTTCATTCATGGCGCCGCCACGTACTTGCATTGGGTAAACGTGTTCGTTTGCATCAACATTAATATCAACAAAGACCAGTTTATTCTTTATGCTGAACGCTTGTTTAAGCTTTTCTTCCAATTCTTCCGGTTTGGCGATTTGAATTCCCACATGATCGTAGGCTTCTGCTAATTTCACAAAATCCGGTAATGAATTCATGTAAGTTTGCGAATGGCGACCAGAATAAATCAAATCCTGCCATTGTTTTACCATGCCGAGGAAATGGTTGTTTAAACAAATGATAACGATAGGAATGTCATATTGCTTCGCAGTAGAAAGCTCTTGAATATTCATTTGAATACTCCCATCACCGGTAATACAAACTACCGTTGCTTTCGGCTCGGCCAGTTTGACACCAAGTGCAGCAGGCAAACCAAAGCCCATCGTGCCAAGCCCACCGGAGTTGATCCAACGACGTGGTTGGTCGAACGGGTAGTGTAAGGCAGCAAACATTTGGTGTTGTCCTACATCAGATGCCACATAAGCATCACCCTTGGTTAGGCGATAAATCGTTTCAAGCACTTGCTGTGGTTTGATTACGCCGCTATGACGATCGAAATCTAAGCATTTCAAGGCTTTCCATTGTTCGATTTGTTTCCACCAATCCGTTAAATCCGATTGAGACTTCGCAAGGTTTTCATCTTCTAATAATGATAAAAATTCATCTAATACGCTTTCTGCGCTGCCGACAATCGGAATCGCGACCGGTACGGTTTTGGAAATGGAGGTGGGATCCACATCCACATGAATCACTTTGGCATGTGGGCAATATTTTGCGAGATTATTGGTGGTACGATCGTCAAAGCGAACGCCGATACCTAAAATCAAGTCGCTGTTATGCATTGCCGTATTGGCTTCATAAGTGCCGTGCATACCAAGCATCCCGAGGAATTGTCTATCCGTACCCGGGAACGCGCCTAGCCCCATAAGAGAAGAGGTGACAGGCAAATTTAACTGTTTAGCAAAGCGTGTTAAGGCATCGTGGCAGTTGGCCGAAATCACACCACCGCCCACGAAAAGCACCGGTTTTTTGGCCACCAATAAGGCTTTTAAGGCTTTTTTAATTTGCCCTTTGTGACCTTGCACCGTTGGGCTGTAAGAACGCAAAGTGACTTCTTCCGGATAAGTGTAGGCAAATTTGTTCAACGGATTGAGTATGTCTTTCGGCAAATCAATCACGACTGGACCGGGACGACCGGTAGAGGCAATATAAAAGGCTTTTTTAATGATGGTCGGAATGTCTTCCGAGTTTTTAACTAAAAAGCTGTGTTTCACGACCGGACGGGAGATGCCTATCATGTCACATTCTTGGAAGGCATCGCTACCAATTAACCCCGATGGGACTTGTCCGGAAAGTACCACTAACGGAATGGAATCCGCATACGCCGTGGCAATACCGGTAATGGCATTGGTGGCGCCCGGGCCGGAGGTGACTAAAACACAACCCACTTTGCCGGTAGCTCGTGCATAGCCGTCAGCCATGTGTACTGCCGCTTGTTCGTGGCGTACTAAAATGTGTTCGATGCCTCCTAAAGTATGGATTGCATCGTAAATATCTAAAACGGCCCCACCCGGATAACCAAATAAAAATTCAACACCTTGATCACGCAAGGATTGAACGACCATTTCTGCTCCCGATAATTTCTTCATTTTTACCTCTTCCTATTTGCTTTAAAAAAGTATCGCTTTTTTTGACCGCACTTTTATACCGATAGTATAAGTTTGGCGCATTGCGGTTCAATGGAGATTATTCTTAACGAAAAGAGGTTTGCTTGTCTATTGAAAAGTTAAGCGAGGATTTAGTTTTTTAGCCTATTTTGCGAGATAAAATTCTGTATAAATTTATATTTTTAAAATTTCATAAATTAATTTTTAGTTTAAATAGAAAAAATGCGACTTTATGTCGCATTTTATAAAAATTACAGAATTTAATTTTAAATTTGATTTTTGTGCGCGAGATCACAATTTAGCGCTTTTTAAAGATAAACACGAGTAAGGTGAGCACGGCACCTGTAGTGATAAAACCAAGTAAGCCGGAGTAGGTGAACCCCACTACAACATAACCTGCAATAGTTGCTATTGCCACAGTAAGGGCATAAGGCAATTGGGAGGTGACGTGATCCATGTGGTCGCATTTCGCCCCGGTGGAAGACAAAATGGTGGTATCGGATACCGGTGAGCAGTGGTCACCGCAAACGGCTCCTGCCATGACGGCAGATAAGCAAGGCAGCATAAATTCTACAGAACCCGGCATGGCATGAGAGGCAATGGCCGCAGCGATTGGCAACATAATACCGAATGTTCCCCAGCTGGTGCCGGTAGAGAACGCCATGACAGAGGCTAAAATAAATAACAATGCCGGTAATAAGGCAAGTGGCAATGTATCGGAAACTAAAGACGCTAAATAAGCACCGGTTTTCACATCACTTACCACATTATTAATTGTCCATGCGAAGAATAGAATGAGAATTGCACCGGACATAGATTTAATTCCCACGCCCCAAGCTTTAACATATTCGGGAACATTCACCAAACGATCGGCAAAAATACACAGTGATGCAACCAAAACCGCACTTAAACCCCCGGTAACTAATGACACGCCAACAGTGGTATTTTCAAATGCCCCTAAGATAGAGAAAGGTTTGCCGTCAGCCGCTAAGGCTTCATTACCGGTATACATCATGGCAGAAACGGTCACGATAATTAAGGTTAAAATCGGTAATACAAGATTACGCACATGGCCTTTTACCTCAGAAGATTGCGTTTCGGTAATCTCTTCCGCACTTAATGCTAATTTTTCATGTTTTGCCATCGCACCGATATCAAAAGAAAAATAGGCAACAAAAAAGACCATGATAATTGAGAAAATCGCGTAATAGTTCATGGCGCTCATTGCCATAAACGCTCCAATGGGTGAGTAGCCGGTAATGGAGTAGGTGGCTAATAAACCTGCAATAAGCGTAATAATGTAAGCGCCCCAGCTGGATACCGGCATTAATACGCACATTGGTGCAGCAGTCGAATCTAAAATATAAGCTAACTTTGCGCGAGAAACTTTGAATTTATCGGTAATTGGACGCGCAATCGCACCCACCGCTAAGCTGTGGAAATAATCATCAATAAAGGTGATAAAAACTAAAGAGGCGGCCACTAATTTAGCACCACGGCGACCTTTGATGTGCTTTTGCGCCCATTCAGCAAAGGCGCGGTTACTGCCGGACATGCTTAAAAGTGCGGTCAAAACGCCAAGCAATAATAAGAAAAGCAGAATGTTAATGTTGTTGCTATTTAATCCACCTTCTTTAATGAAGAGGGAAGCAATATTATTTTTTAAATACACTAAGGTATTTAACGGTTCAAAATTTGCCAGCATGGCGGCGCCGACTAAGATACCCACGCTCAAAGAAAGGAGCACTTTACGCGTAACAATCGCTAATGCTAATGCAAGCAATGGGGGAATAATTGACCAAATTGACGATGAGTAATCGATGAGTTCCATATGGTGTTCTACCTAAAATTAAGGGAGAACCACTGACTTTAAATACTTAGAATAACTAGAAATAATTTAAAAAGGCAGGCAAATAAAGACCTAACCTAACCAGTAGCGCTCCATAGTTTGATTGACTATGACAGTGACGGTTCTTTCGAAGACGCCACCAACCAGCTAAAACGACTCTTAACTGATTTCGGCAAACGTTCCTTTCCATTTTCTTCATCGTTATCCACTCTGAAAATATACTTATAACGTTTGCACCTCTACGTATGTATAGGACGCTATAAGACTACAATAAAAACAGAAAAATGCCAATATAAAAGAGATGTCATTGATATAAAATAATTTAAGAAATAGATATTTACCTTGGTATATAATTTGTTTATCATAATTCGGATTCCAGTTTGCTTATATTAATACCAGAGGAGAAAATTAATGAGTGAAGTATTGAAAGTATTGTCTAATATCCGTAGCTTGCGTCTTGCTACGCGTGATTTTTCTGTAGAGCAATTAGAAAATCTTCTTGAAAAGATTGAAACGCTTGTTTCAGAGAAAAAAGTAGAGTTAGCGAAAGCTCAAGAAGAAGAAAATGCACGCCAAGAACGGATCGCAAAATATAAAGAATTACTTGAAAAAGAAGGAATTTCTAGACAAGAATTAGCTGAAATTTTAGGCTTGGATGTCTCTGAAAAAGTCAGCGGTGTTTCTAAAAAACGTTCAGCAAGACCTGCAAAATATCAATATGTTGATGAAAATGGCGTAACAAAAACGTGGACCGGTCAAGGCAGAACACCGAAGGCAATTCAGGCGCAATTAGATCAAGGAAAGCCTTTGTCCTCTTTTGAAATTTAATTGATAATAATGACTAAAAGAGACCCATTTTTATGGGTTTCTTTTTTTATCAAGATGACACAGAATTTATGATTGAGAATAAAATACTATTAACCGACTGTTCGGATGCGATTGGGTTAATCTCCAAAATTACCAATATTTGTTATAAGCACCAATTAAATATTGTGCATAATAATGAATTTGTTGATTTTGAAACTAAGCATTTTTTCATGCGTACGGAACTCCAAGGCATTTTTAATGAAGAAACCTTGTTGGCTGATTTGGCAATGAGCCTACCGGAAGGGACTAATTGCCGTCTTATCAGTACAAAACGTAAACGAATTGTGATTTTAGTCACGAAAGAAGCGCATTGTTTAGGCGATATTTTGATGAAAAATTACTATGGCGGTCTTGATGTGGAGATTGCTGCCGTCATTGGAAATCATGATGCATTGCGTGCGTTGGCAGAACGTTTTGATGTGCCCTATTTTTGTATTAGTCATCAGAATTTGACTCGTGAAGAACACGATGCATTGCTCGCCGAAAAAATTGACGAATTTGCTCCGGATTACATTGTGCTGGCGAAGTATATGCGCGTACTAAATCCAAAATTTGTAGCACGTTATCCTAATCGAGTTATCAATATTCACCATTCATTCCTACCGGCATTTATTGGTGCGAGACCGTATCAACAAGCTTATGAGCGCGGTGTAAAAATTATTGGTGCAACAGCGCATTTTATTAATAATGAATTGGATCAAGGTCCGATTATTATGCAAAATGTGATCAATATTGACCATACTTATAGCGCGGAAGCCATGATGAAGGCTGGACGCGATGTAGAAAAAACAGTATTGAGCCGAGCCTTAGATTTGGCATTGCACGATCGCATTTTCGTCTATAAGAATAAAACGATTATTTTATAGACCGCACTTTAATTGTTACAATAAGTACCTTTCTGATTTACGCCACCTTTCTGTCAAAAATCGAGGAAAGGTGGATTTTTTTATTAATCATGATTTGAGGCTTGAAAAGTCAATCTTAAGCCTTTATATACAAGAACATTAAAAAAACATAAGACAGGTTATGGGCAAGAAAAAACGCTCGGCGAGTTCTACTCGCTGGTTAAATGAACATTTTAAAGATCCTTTTGTACAAAAAGCGCATAAACAAAAATTGCGTTCCCGTGCATATTTTAAACTTGATGAAATCCAACAAACGGACCGTTTGTTTAAACCGGGTATGACAGTAGTCGATCTTGGTGCCGCACCGGGCGGTTGGTCGCAGTATGTCGTGAGTCAAATCGGTCGAAATGGGCGGGTTATCGCGTGCGATATTTTGGAAATGGATCCCATTGTCGGCGTAGATTTTCTGCAAGGGGATTTTCGTGATGAAAATGTGTTGAATACTTTGCTAGAGCGCGTTGGTGAAGAAAAAGTCGATGTGGTGATGTCGGATATGGCACCGAATTTCAGTGGAATGCCGTCAGTAGATATTCCACGCGCAATGTATTTAGTTGAGCTGGCATTGGATATGTGCAAACAGGTGTTGGCACACAAAGGTAGTTTTGTTGTAAAAGTTTTTCAGGGTGAAGGTTTTGATGAATACTTAAAAGAGATTCGTTCTCTCTTTAGTGTGGTAAAAGTTCGGAAACCTGAAGCCTCTCGAGATCGCTCTCGAGAAGTTTATATCGTTGCAAGCGGCTATAAGTTTTAATGGTGAAGCCACAAAGAAAGACAATCAATTTGATAACTTTCACTTTCGAAATAAATATAGTAACCTTGCGACATTTTATTAACTTTATAAGTATGGGGTAATGCCTTGAACGATATGGTAAAAAATTTAATTCTTTGGGTTGTTGTTGCTGTCGTAATGATGACGGCATATCAAAGTTTTAATTCGGCTTCTAACGGCAATGTAACGGACTATACCACTTTTATTACTGATATTGAAAATGGTCAGGTGCGTCAGGCTAAGTTTGAAGACAATGAAATTTTAGTTACCAAAGCAGATGGAGCTAAATATACCACTGTCATTCCTTTAGAAGATAAAAACTTATTGAATGATTTATTAAATAAAAAAGTTAAAGTAGAAGGCACCCCTCAGGAGAGAAGAGGATTATTATCTCAAATCTTGATTGCTTGGTTCCCGATGCTGTTATTAATTGGCGTTTGGGTTTTCTTCATGCGTCAAATGCAAGGTGGTGGCGGTAAAGCCATGAGCTTTGGTAAAAGCCGCGCGCGTATGATGACACAGGAGCAAATCAAAACCACTTTTGCGGATGTAGCCGGTTGTGATGAAGCAAAAGAAGAAGTGGCTGAAATCGTTGACTTCTTACGTGAACCGAAAAAATTCCAAAATTTAGGCGGTAAAATTCCAAAAGGGATTTTAATGGTTGGTCCTCCGGGTACCGGTAAAACGTTATTGGCAAAAGCAATTGCCGGTGAAGCGAAAGTCCCTTTCTTCACGATTTCCGGCTCTGATTTCGTTGAAATGTTTGTGGGGGTCGGGGCTTCTCGTGTGCGCGATATGTTTGAACAAGCGAAGAAAAATGCACCTTGTTTGATTTTTATCGACGAAATCGATGCCGTTGGTCGCCAACGTGGTGCCGGGCTTGGTGGTGGCCATGATGAACGTGAGCAAACCTTAAACCAAATGTTGGTTGAAATGGATGGCTTTGAAGGAAATGAAGGCGTTATCGTGATCGCTGCAACGAACCGTCCGGATGTTTTAGACCCAGCATTAACCCGCCCGGGACGTTTCGACCGTCAAGTGGTGGTTGGATTGCCTGATGTGAAAGGCCGTGAGCAAATCTTAAAAGTGCATATGCGAAAAGTACCTGTTGGGCCGGATGTTGATGCAATGACGCTTGCGCGTGGTACGCCAGGTTATTCCGGTGCGGATTTGGCAAACTTGGTGAATGAGGCAGCGTTATTTGCTGCACGTACCAATAAACGTACCGTGACAATGGTTGAGTTTGAAAAAGCCAAAGATAAAATCAACATGGGACCTGAACGTCGCACCATGATCATGACTGATAAGCAAAAAGAGTCCACCGCATATCATGAAGCGGGTCATGCCATTGTCGGTTATTTGGTGCCGGAACACGATCCTGTGCATAAAGTAACAATCATTCCGCGCGGACGTGCTTTAGGTGTAACTTTCTTCTTACCGGAAGGCGACCAAGTGAGCATCAGTCAAAAACAATTGGAAAGTAAACTTTCTACATTGTATGCAGGACGTTTAGCAGAAGACTTAATTTACGGCGAAGAAAATATTTCGACAGGTGCTTCTAACGATATTAAAGTGGCCACCAATATTGCTCGTAACATGGTTACTCAATGGGGTTTCTCCGATAAACTTGGCCCAATTCTTTATACTGAGGATGACGGGGAAGTGTTCTTGGGCCGTTCCATGGCGAAAGCAAAACACATGTCTGATGAAACTGCGCATGTGATCGATGAGGAAGTCCGTGCGATTGTGACACGTAATTATGCTCGTGCAAGACAAATTTTGATCGACAATATGGATATTTTACATGCCATGAAAGATGCGTTAGTAAAATATGAAACCATTGAAGAAGAGCAAATTAAACAGTTGATGAATCGCCAACCGGTCACACCGCCGGCAGGCTGGGAAGAGTCTAAATAGCGAGTATTTCGCTTAGTTTAGCTGCCTTCACAAGGTTTATGTATTTCTTGTGAAGGCAGTGATTTAATAAGCCATAAGAAAGGAAGATTTACGCAATAAAATGCGTTCTTTTTCGAGGGAGTTGGTGAATAATGTTTGTGACCACTCCAACAATAGGAAGATTATTCCAGTTAGACGTTTTAATATTTTCTTTGCCTTTATCTAACGACAAAAAGACGAATTCGCCGTCTGTGTAAGCGATCAATTCATAAAGACAAAAATTATTTTCAATCTCCATCACCACGAATTCTCCGATAAATACCTTATCACTCTTTTCAACGACTAACATATCACCCGCTTCAATTCCCCATACTAATAGATTGGGATTGGAGATATGAATAAAACACGTCTGCTTTGGGTGTTTTACACAATACAAGTTGAGGTCGAGTTTTTTGCGATAGTGGAATTTTTCTGATTTTTGTTCTTCAAAAAAAGGAAGCGGTTGATAGGATGAACCGCTGTAGTTCATTGAAACAAGCGTATTATTGTTATTCATGGTAATTCCTTAGCGTAAGCCTAAATTTTCTATATTTCAATTTTACTGTGTTTATATACAGTATGTCAACGTATTGCTGTGCTTTCTCATCTTGCTTATGCCAATAAAAATTTGATCTGTTCTGTTTTCTTTAATTGAAATTTAGGCTATCTTTAATTTCCTCAGGGGAATCACATGTGATTCAAAGACTCATCGCAACTTTATTTGCACAACATCATTAATTTAATATGAAAACATCACGTTTAATTTCTTTATTTTTTCAGGGCAATTTGGTCAAACGGATTGCCATTGGCTTGGTTTTAGGTATCGTTGTTGCCCTCGTTACGCCTATTTTGGAACCATCACTCGGTTTTAACTTGGCAAGCGAAGTCGGCGTACTTGGCCAGATCTTTGTGCGTTCACTCCGCGCAGTTGCTCCATTATTAATTTTTGTTTTAGTCATGGCGGCAATTGCCAATAAAAAGGTGGGAACACAAACCAGCATGAAATCTATCATTGTGCTTTATTTGCTCGGTACTTTCTTAGCCGCATTAGTCGCCGTGATTGCCTCTTTCTTATTTCCGGTAGAAGTGGCACTTTCTATCAAAGAAGATATCGCGTCGGCGCCTAAAGGGGTTGGCACAGTGTTATTAGATCTTGTATTTAATGTCGTGGACAACCCGCTAAATGCCATTTTTAAAGCGAATTTTATTGGTGTATTGGCGTGGTCAATCGGTTTAGGCTTAGCACTTCGTCATGCCTCAGACACAACAAAAAATGTGGTATCAGATTTTTCTGAAGCCGTGTCTAAGATTGTTTATGTCATTATCACATTTGCTCCTATTGGTGTATTTGGCTTGGTTGCTCAAACACTTGCAGATAAAGGATTAGTAGCATTAGGCGGTTATGCTCAGCTATTAAGTGTTTTAATTGGTGCAATGCTATTTGTCGCCTTTATCGTGAATCCAATTTTAGTCTTCTGGAAAATTCGTCGTAACCCTTATCCACTTGTTTGGACTTGTTTACGTGAAAGCGGATTAACCGCATTTTTTACCCGTAGTTCAGCAGCAAATATTCCGGTGAATATTAATTTGGCAAAACGTTTGAATTTAGACGAAGAAACTTATTCTGTGTCTATTCCGTTAGGCGCGACCATTAATATGGCCGGTGCGGCAATTACCATTACGATTCTTACACTTGCAGCAGCGAATACATTAGGCATTGAGGTTTCTTTCAGTAGTGCAATTTTACTTAGTATTGTTGCAAGTTTATGCGCGTGTGGTGCTTCCGGTGTGGCCGGTGGATCCTTGCTATTGATTCCTTTAGCCTGTAGCTTATTTGGTATTTCCGATGATGTCGCCGCGCAAATGATTGGGGTCGGCTTTATTATTGGTATTCTGCAAGATTCAACTGAAACCGCATTGAACTCTTCCACAGATGTTCTGTTTACAGCGGCAGCCTGTATTGCAGATGAAAATAAGAAAACAACAGCATAATTGCAGAGAAAGGGTAGAGGTGTTCTACCCTTTGTCTTTTTATGGATATATAAAATCTCATTTATTTTGCCAAGGGGATCGGGTAGAATTTCAGAAAAATAAACAGCTTAATAAGGTAGTTACGATAATGAAATTAATGAAAGTCATCGCTTTAGTCTCGTTTGCTTCTATTGTAGTGGTCGGTACAGCGCTGGCGGCGAAACAAGGGATAAAACCCAAAGAATCGGAATCCGCCTCTTCAGCATCACAGGCAACGCAAACCGCACAGAAGAATACGAATGACACGCCTCTCTCGCTTTTCCAAAAACACGTTAATATTCATTTTGAAGAGCGGAAATTTATTGTTAATGAAGATAACCAAGCCTATGTTCTGGCAAAATATTCTATTGAAAATCTGGGGAATAAGCCGATCAAATCGCTTTACTGGATTGCATCGTATTGGCATGACCAACACATGCTTTATTCTCAGGATATTCCTCTCGATTTTGCAAAACCGCTAGCGGCGAAATCTAAAGCGACGGTCAACTTACGCATTCCGTTTAATAAAATTCAAGATGAATACCGCACGTTGTTTACTAATTCACAGGATGTCTCCGTGTATTCTGTTCCTCGTAGTGTAACCTTTGTGGATGGACAACAAATCAATGTCGCGAATTAATTGACATTGATATAAAACGCAAAATATCTTGAGGGTATTTTGCGTTTTGTTTTTTTACCTTAGCGCACAAAAGGTGCGGCTAAAGATGATCGGGATCTGATATTGGCAATATCATTGCGTTAAAAGTGCGGTCATTTTTTCAATATTTTTCATTTTTTATAGGATTTTTTGTGGCACTTATCAGCTTAACCAACGGATATCTTTCTTTCAGCGATGCCCCTTTATTGGATCATGCCGAACTACATATTGAGCCTAATGAGCGCGTGTGTTTAGTCGGTCGCAATGGCGCCGGCAAATCTACGTTGCTAAAAATTATTGCCGGTGATGTCATCATGGATGACGGCAAAGTACAGTATGAAAAAGACTTGGTTGTGTCCCGTTTAGAGCAGGATCCGCCGCGCCATGCGGAAGGCAATGTGTTTGATTATGTGGCGGAAGGGATTGAGCATTTGGCGGATTTATTGAAGGAATACCATTATATTTCCGTGCAGCTAGAGCAGCATTACAGCGAGCAGACGTTAAACCAACTCGCTCAAATTCAAGCGAAATTGGAACACGCCAACGGCTGGCAGTTTGAAAATAAAATCAATGAAGTGTTACAAAAACTTGAATTAAATCCGAATACGAAACTTGCTGATTTATCCGGTGGTTGGTTGCGTAAAGCCGCTTTGGCGCGCGCCTTAGTGTGTAACCCGGATGTGTTGTTGTTAGATGAGCCGACTAACCACTTGGATGTGGATGCCATCGAATGGCTGGAAAATTTCCTGATGGAATTTGGCGGGAGCATTGTGTTTATTTCTCACGACCGTTCTTTCATTCGCAAAATGGCAACCCGCATCGTGGATTTAGATCGCGGAAAATTGGTGTCTTACCCCGGCAACTACGATTTATACCTTACCGCAAAAGAAGAAAACTTGCGGGTAGAAGCGTTACAAAACGAGCTATTTGATAAACGCTTGGCACAAGAAGAAGTATGGATTCGCCAAGGCATCAAAGCCCGTCGCACCCGTAACGAAGGACGCGTGCGCGCGTTAAAAGCCATGCGTGAAGAACGTCGCCAACGTCGTGACGTGATGGGCACCGCAAAATTGCAATTAGACACCTCCAGCCGCTCCGGCAAAATCGTGTTTGAAATGGAAAACGTCAGTTACGACATTGACGGCAAACAATTACTTAAAGATTTTAGTACCACCATTTTACGCGGCGACAAAATCGCTTTAGTCGGCCCGAATGGGTGTGGTAAAACCACCTTTATCAAATTATTGCTCGGTGAAATTCAACCGACAAGCGGCTCCATTCGTTGTGGCACGAAATTAGATATTGCCTATTTCGACCAATATCGCGCCGATCTTGATCCGGAAAAATCCGTGATGGATAACGTTGCCGATGGCAAACAAGACGTGGAAGTCAACGGCATCAAACGCCATGTGTTGGGCTATTTGCAAGATTTCTTGTTCCCACCAAAACGCGCCATGACGCCGGTAAAAGCCCTTTCCGGTGGTGAACGTAATCGCTTGTTATTGGCAAAATTATTATTAAAACCGAATAATTTATTAATTCTCGACGAACCGACTAACGACTTGGACGTGGAAACCCTGGAGCTCTTGGAAGAGATCTTAACGGACTACCAAGGCACATTGCTCATCGTCAGCCACGACCGTCAATTTATCGACAACACTGCGATGGAATGCTACTTCTTTGAAGGCTACGGCGTGTTGAATAAATATGTTGGCGGATTCTTCGATGCCAAACAGCAACAAGCCAATTATTTTGCTCAAAAAGAAGAACAGAATACTGCGGCACAGAAAAAAGTGGAGACGAAGAAAGAAGAAAGTGCGGTAGAAAATAAATCGGTTTCCAATAAGCCCAAATCCGTCAAACTTTCTTACAAAGAACAGCGTGAACTGGAACAACTCCCGCAACTGTTGGAAGATTTAGAAGAAAAAATCACCGTACTTCAAACCGAAATCGGCGACCCGAATTTCTTCCAACAAGCTCACAATGTCACGGATGCTAAACTGAAAGCGTTGGCGGATGCCGAAGCCGAACTGGAAGCGGCATTTATGCGTTGGGAAGAATTGGAAGAAAAGAAAAATTTAGCAGAAGGAAAGTAGCTGGGTTTTAGGAAGCAAATAACAATCCGCATGTAAAACGTGCAGTTTTTAGGCCCCCTATAAGGACCTATACTTCACAAGCCCTAAAGAGGCTTGTGAAAACCGGTCACCGTGTTTATTTTCATATCACTATTTTAGTGAATTGTAGCGTGCAACTTGTTGCACGAAATCATGAATGCCCAAAAGAGTTAAATAACGTTCCGTGCGTAATTTGGTCGTGCATCAAGATGCACGCTACGAAC
>CAUQGU010000036.1:0-17861 GCA_963517645.1 uncultured Haemophilus sp.
TCACTTACGATCCAAATAAAATTTCGTTAGATAAATTACTGCAATATTATTTCCGCGTTATCGATCCAACCAGTATTAACAAGCAAGGCAATGATCGAGGCAGACAATATCGCACCGGCATTTATTATCAAAATGAGCAAGATAAAGCCGTTATTGAAGCGGCATTAAAAACCTTACAAAGTAAATATCAAGTGCCGATTCAAATTGAAGTAGAACCGCTGAAAAATTATGTGGAGGCGGAAGAGTATCATCAGGATTATCTCAAGAAAAACCCGAATGGTTATTGCCATATTGACATCAAAAAAGCCGATGAGCCATTAATTGATGATAAAAATACCCAAAACCAAGTGATGCAGAATTAAAGCAAAAACTGACCGCACTTCAATATGATGTGACGCAAGGCAAACATACCGAACGCTCTTTTAGTAACGAATATTGGGATAATTTCGCGCCGGGTATTTATGTGGATATCACCACGGGAGAACCGTTATTTTCTTCTAAAGATAAATTTGAATCAGGTTGCGGCTGGCCAAGTTTTACCAAACCGATTGCCGCTGAAGTGGCGGAGTATCAAAGAGACAATAGCTTTAATATGACTCGCATTGAGGTATTAAGCCGCAGTGGCCATGCCCATTTAGGTCATGTATTTGATGATGGCCCTCGTGATAAAGGCGGTTTACGTTATTGCATCAATAGCGCATCGATTAAGTTTATTCCATTAGATGAAATGGAAAAACAAGGCTATGGCGATTTGATTCCCTTTGTGAAATAAGAGGAAAAAATGAAAAAAATATTGATCGCACTTTTATTGTTTTTGAGTCCATTGAGTTTTGCACAAGAGAAGGTGTCTTTGGCGGACATCCCCTTGAAGACGTTGGATAATCAAACCGTCTCTTTATCACAATATCAAGGCAAACCGCTTTATATCAAAATGTGGGCATCTTGGTGTCCAATTTGTTTAGCGGGGTTAGCAGAAATTGATGATCTCAGTGCTGAAAAGAACCTTGATTTTAATGTGATTACGATTGCCTCACCTGGACAAAAGAATGAACAAAATAGTCAAAAATTTATCAATTGGTATAAAGGCTTGGACTATAAAAATATCACCGTATTATTGGATGAAAACGGTGAAATCATTAAACGAGCTAATGTATTAGGCTATCCGTTTAATTTACTATTGGATAAGGATTTAAATCTTATCAAAGCACAACCTGGACATTTGAATTCAGATCAAATTAAACAATTTGTGAAGGAATAAAAAAGTGCGGTCATTTTTGACCGCACTTTTATTATTGGCTTGATTATGCAAATGCCTGTAATTCAGGATTGATTGGGGTTTCAGCGATATTATTCACATAGTTACATAATGTGGCGAGGCTGACACCTAAAATCACATCAATGGCATTTTCTTGAGTATAACCTGCATCAAAGAACGCTTTAAGCTGTGCTTCAGTTAATTTTGCTTTTTGCAAAATAACGGCAAGGGTGAAACGCGCTAAAGTATCGAGTTTTTTATCACTTTCAATACGAGCAGTTGCACGAATTTGGTTTACAAGTTCTTCTTCTAGTTTTAACACTTTTAAGGCGATTTTCGTGTGTCCCGCTACACAGAAACCACAGCCATTGACTACTGCAGCGGTAATTTGCACCACTTCACGTTCTGTTGCCGTTAAGCTGTTACGACCATTAATGCCACCGACTATGCGATAAGTTTCAAGTGCAGTAGGGGCATTCGCAAGAACACCAATTAAATTTGGAATAAACCCATTGGCATTTTGTACGGCTTTTAAAGCTTCTTGTGCTGCTTCAGGGGCTGATTCAATGGTGTGAATTTTAAATTGAGACATAAACTACTCCTAAGGGATAAATCATAAATTTCCGCTTGATAATACCTTTCTAACTTAAATAAGAAAAAGAAGAAAAGCTTATTTCATATAGCTAAAAGTTATGATTATTCTTGGGTAAACCAATCTTCTGTTTTTGTATTTACGTCAAATACTTGTCCTAACAATGGTGTAAGTGTATTCACGCCCAGTGCTCTTGCCATTGGTACGCTTTTAAGCACAGGCTCATTCCACGTATGCAAGGCAAGGGGATAAGCGCCCCAGTGAATGGGCATAAATCTTGTTGGCTGTAGTTTTGCTGCCAGTTGTGCGGTTTGCTCAGGGAAAAGATGGTTATTGGGCCATCTTTCGTCATATTGTCCGTTCTCTATAAACGCAATATCAATTTTGCCAACACGGCTGGCAATTTCATCAAAATGTTTACCTTGGGCGGAATCACCATGGAAGTAAAAACGTTCTTCATTTTGACCGCGCTTATGCTCTATTAAAAAACCAGACCATAATGCTTTGTTATGATCAAACAAGCCACGGCTAGAATCATGTCTTGCAGGTAATGCAGTATATTTTACGCCATTTCGTTCAGTGCTTTGCCACCAGTCTAATTCAGTAATTCTAGCTGCATCTATTCCCCATTTTTGTAATATCACGCCCATTCCTAAAGAAACCACAAAATGACTTTGCGTTTTCATTAATTTTTCGATGCTTTCTTGTTCAAGGTGATCGTAATGGCTATGTGAAAGCAGCACGACATCTATAGGCGGTAATTCTTCAATTTCTGCCACAGGTGGTTGAAAACGGTGCATCATTATTGGTACTGGAGACGCACTATTTCCAAAAAGTGGATCGGTAATGATGGTTTGATTGCCAATACGCATAAGTAGCGTTGAATGTCCAAACCACATAAAGCGACTCTGTTCAGCTGGCGCTAATAACTCGGTCCAATTTGGTTTGACCGTGGGCAATGGTTTTTGGGGGTGAAAATCTTTTTCATGAAATGTCATTTCCCAAAGTGCACTTGCAACATTTATTGGTGCGCGTTGAGGTTCTGCATTATAGAAAGTTTGTGTATCAGGATCATAATGATCACTCTTCGGATATACCGGATAAGTTGGCAGATAAAACCAATAGGTGACAAATGCGGCAATTCCCGCAAGAGTAATGAGTTTCTTTGTATGTCTCATCTTTAAAGGATATTTTCCAAATATAAATTTGGCAGCATTATACCTTTAAATGTGTTTTGACGACAGACAGTAATCTCTCTAACTCTTTTTTGCCTTTTTCGGAAAGGACTTTGTTGTCGCGCAACATTTGGGTGGCACGAGCTTCAATAAAGCGAAGGTAATCACTGTTTTGGGTTTCTTGGAATTGCTTTTCGGCTAACTGCATTTCAGTGAAGTCTTTATTGGTTTGAGCAATTAGCATTTTTTGTCCGATTAATACAATTAATGCGGCAATTAAAGCGATGACGGCGCCATAGCCATTAGTGGGGTAATAAAGAATGCCCGCCAGAACAAAAAGTGCGGTCACTAAATTGGATGAATTTTTAATATAGCCTTCAGCCGGTGGTGGCTTGATGAGATCTTTCCAGTTCATAGGGTTTATATGTCATGCTAAAAATTTGCCTTCCCTCAAGCGAAAGAGGGAAGGCAATATCATAATATATTATGCCAACACACCAAAATGATAGCCTAAAATACCCACGCCGAATAAGGCGAAGATGATGTACATGGCGTTGATTTTTTTACGTAATAAATACATACATAAGAAAGTTAAACCTAACGCCGCAAGGCCTGGGAGAAGATCGTTTAACACGCTTTGTACGGTGGTCACCACTTCTTCGCCCATTTGGTTTTTATAGCGGGAAAGTTCTAATGGAATGTTGATACTCGTCCATTTCGATACCAGAGAGCCCATGACAAAGAGACCGAGGATAGATGCCCCCTGCGTCAATTTTTGTAAGCGACCGCCACCCATATCGTTAACGATTGTGGTACCTTTTTCATAGCCGTATTTGAAACCATACCAACGAGTTACTGCACGGCAAAGGTTGATACCGATGAAGAAAAGCAATGGCCCTAAAAGGCTACCAGTAATGGCTAAACCTGCACCAAGTGCGGCCAATACAGGACGTAATGTTCCCCAGAAAATTGGGTCACCCACACCGGCTAATGGGCCCATTAAACCGACTTTCACCCCGCTGATTGCTGAGTCATCAATATCGTTACCGTTCGCACGTTCTTGTTCCATCGCAGCAGTAACACCAATGATAGATGATGCTACCCAAGGTTGGGTGTTGAAGAATTCTAAGTGGCGTTTTAATGCCGCTGCTTGATCTTCTTTTTTGCTGTAAAGACGTTTAATGGCTGGGATCATGGATACACAGAAACCCATTGCTTGCATACGTTCAAAGTTGAAGGAACCTAGCAAGAAAGTTGAACGCCAGTAAGTGCTACGAATATCGCCTTTTGTTAATGATTTTTTAGTTTGTTCAGTCATAATTTCTTCCTTATAGTCCTTCAAGTTCATCATCAGCTAATTCACGTTTTGCAACTGCTTGTGGAGTAGTAGATTGATGGAAACGTGGGTTTAATTGAATGTAAATCATCGCTAAGCATGTGCCTAAAATACCGAGACCGACAAGGTTGTAATTGGTGAAAGAGGCGATTACGAAGCCTAGGAAGAAGAATGGCATTAACGCGCCTGCACGCATCATATTGATGACCATCGCATAACCGACGACTACGATAAAGCCACCAGCGATTTGTAAACCACGAGTAACCACTTCAGGAATCGCGTTCAATGCTTCAGTCACCGTATCCGTACCTGCTACTAACGCAACGAAGAAGGTTGGAATTGCCACGCGTAACGCTTGTAATGCAAGACCGCTGAAGTGACAGAATTCAATGCCACGGAAGTTCGCTTTTGCGGCAAAATCATCGGCTTTGTGTTGAAGGAAGATGGTTAAAGTACGAACGAAGATCGTTAATACTTGACCTGCTGCCGCTACTGGAATCGCAATCGCTAATGCGCTCCCTTTATCTTGGCCGCCTTTGATGACGAGGATAGTTGCAATCACACTGGCTAATGCTGCATCCGGTGCCATTGCCGCACCGACGTTCATCCAGCCTAATGCCACTAATTCAAGGGTACCACCGACAATAATACCGGTTTCTAAATCACCTAATACTAAGCCGATTAGGGTACAAGCAACTAAAGGACGATGAGTTTGACGTTCGTCCAATACACTCCCCATACCGCAAATGGCGGCAACGAGTGTGACTAAAATAATTTCCATTGTTGTCATAATGAATTGTCCTCGTAATTAAAATTGAATCGCATCAAGCTCTTTGTGTGTGAGCATTGATTTCGGGCTGCTCGCCACTTGTTGTAAGCTTAATTCCACGCCTTTATCTAAAAGCTGTTTAAATGCCGCCACATCTGTTGGGTTGACGGCAACCGCTTGGGAAAGCATCTTATCGCCTTCACGGAATGTCATACCGCCCACGTTGACTTTATCAATTTTCACGCCGCCTTCGATTAAGCGCACGATATCTGTTGGGTTGGTCACTAACCAAAGAATGTTTTTTCCCGCATATTTCGGGTTGTGATACACCTTAATGGCTTTTTCCACAGGAATCACATAAGCTTTCAAATGTTCAGGCGCGATTTGGAGTAACAGATCACGACGAAGTGCATCATTCGCCACATCATCATTTACTGCAAAAATCGCTTCACATTTCACTGCTTTCGCCCAAGAGGTTGCCACTTGACCGTGGATTAAACGACTATCAATACGCAACAAGGAAATGTTCATATTGCCAGAAAGTGCGGTTGGATTTGGATCGGTTTTTGGTACTTCAGCTGGCTTAGCAGCGGGCGTTGGAGCAGGCTTGCTTTCTTTAGGTTGACGGAAGGATTTCACGGCAGCGACCCCGACTTCTTTCGCGGTTTCTACCAATTCATCTAAGCTAGCGCCATCTTTAGCATCAAGCACTTCTAGCAACATCGGTAGATTAATGCCGGTGACGATATCGGTATTATCTCTTTCACTGGCGACTCGGCTTGCCGCGTTATAAGGGCTACCACCAAATAAATCGACCAAAAAGAGCACTGGTTCATTTTCAGGCAGTGTGGCAATAATCGCATTGTATTTCTCGATTAAATGCTCACCGCCTTCACCCGGTAAGAAAGTCACGACATGGCAGTTTTCATCTTCGCCATACACCATAGCGGCGGAATTGACGATTTCTTCAGAAAACTTACCGTGCGTTGCAACGATAATGTGGGTCATGGATATTCCTCCCATTGAGTTGATAAAATCAGTCTATTTTGCTTTCAATACGCATTACGCAAACGATTGCTCCGAATGGAGTTTAGTGTATGGATTTGAAGATTACCGTCAAATAAAGAATAGTCAAATAGTGATCGAGATCAAATAAACAGGTAAGATGACTTACAACTTTTGAGGTATTTATGAATGAAATGCAAAGCGCGGTAGATTTTTTGATTATTTTTTCGGAACAGAAAGCATTTCGCGACAAGACAAATAGGAAAAGGTTAAAATAAACCAAATTTTATGTTGGGAGTCTCGATGTTTTTTGTTTATCTCATTGTCGCTTTAGCGGCAGGCGTAGCACTCGCGACGCAATCAGCGATTAATACGCAATTGGCGAAAGCCATGAGTGGCGAAGCGGTAATTGCTACCTTTATTTCTTTTGCGGTAGGCACGATTTTTCTCTTTTTTATCGCTTTGGCTAAAACTGATTTATGGGGCAATCTATCCACGATCCCATCACAACCTTGGTGGAAATTAATTGGTGGGGTACTCGGCGCTGTTGTCGTGTTCACAACCGTTTTGCTTGCACCTAAATTAGGCATTACCGCGATGTTATTTTTTATCATCGTTGGACAATTAATTACGGCAACAACCATCGATCATTTCGGTCTTATCGGTATGCCGATCCGAGAAGTAAATATCACAAAATTTATCGGATTAATCATTGTCGCCTTTGGATTGGTGTTTTATTTCTTTGGAGATAAGTTGCTTGAGCTATTTGGGGCAAGATAGGATAGAATACGCCTCTATTTATTGATTAATCGCGTAATTGGGGAAACTATGCGAAAGCGTTGCCTGTGGGTGTTGATTATTTTGTTGCTATTGATCGTAATAAGCATTGGCTTATTACGCGTTTTTGCGACCCCGAAACGTGTAGCGCAACTTACCAATCATTTTTTAGCACCGCATTATCACATTGAATTAGCCGATGATTGGCAATGGGAAACAACAGGTTTAACGCTGCCAGAGCTAAAAGTGAAAACTGACCAATGTACGCTTGTGAACCTGAATAATACTCAGGTGACTTGGTGGAATACGCATAGTCTTGATGTTGAAAAGGCTAGCTTGAATTATGATTGTTTAACCCATTTACCCAGTGATAATGCTGAAAAAACACCGCCAAATTTGACCGCACTTTGGGCAGTATTGCCTATTTCTCATGTTAACGTTAAACACTTTCAATTAACGAATGCCGAAGCCTTGACACAAGGGGCTTTAAAACCTTTCTTATCGGCTGATTGGGCGTTAGACGCAAACTATAACGGCAACCAATTAGCACTCGACGCTCAAGCCAATAATGACGGGCTTGAGCTGCATCATCAATCGACTGTCACGCCACAAGATGGCATTTTCCAATGGGCGGGTAATACCGATATCAAACAAGCGGGCGATAAAAACTATGATCTTCAGTTCACTGCGAATTTTGAGCCCGATCTTTCTCAACTGCCTCAACAAGGCAATGTCTTACTCAACTGGAATAACCCAGAACTGGCCGTCACAAAAGGCGAGGCAAAAGTGTCATGGCAAGGTGCAGACGGTCAGTTAAACGCTCAAGATTTAACAGCAAATTCGCCGTTGTTGGATGTGCCTTTCGTGTTCACCAAAGATGGCTTGGATATTTCGTGGGGGAAATTTTATTGGACCTTCGATAGCTATCAACCGATTAAAGGCTTCCTTGGGTTATCAATTCACCGTTCGGCAGAAGGCTTGTTGCCGTTAAGCATTGATATGAACGTGATCTTACAAACCTTTGGTGAAATGGGCAAAGGGGAGATTGTGATTTCAGGCAAAAATGGTGAAATCGGTGGTGGCGATGACAATAACGAATTGGATTTTGAGCTGAAAACACGCGGGGATTTACGTTATAACGCTACTGTGGCACAAACCAATTTAACCTATCATCTCGGCGGGCTCTTCACACATCCAGTGGTGTATTTTTACCCGGGTTCCGTCTTTAAAATGGATACCGTTCAGCCAGATACCAAGTTGCACGTTCGTTTACCGTTAGATGACATTATTATTGGTCGTTATGGTTTGGAAGGTCGTTTGCTTGCAACATTAAAGGGCACGACACCACAGTTTGAAAATCTCGATTTAAAATTAGACGGAAACGCCCATGAGTTTATTGCCGGTATTAAAACCGTGTTTGATTTGCGGGATGAAGAACATAAGTTGCAGTCTGTGGAAAAACAAGCGACAAACCGTTGGGATTGGACAATCAATGGCAGTGCAAACTGGAAATCTTTAAATACGCCAGTCAAAATGGAAGGGAAAGGCTTTTGGGAAGCGGATCATATTGAATTAAATCAGCTTTCTGCACGTTCTAATGAAGTGAATATGAAAGAGATGAAAATGGCACCGCTTTCGTTGGAACTCAAAGACCGACTCCGCTGGGATTATGAAGAAGAGCATATTCGAGGTTTGTTGCAAGCGAAAACAGATTGGATTGAACTGGCTTATGGCGGTCGTTTTGTTTCGCCTGTTTTCGGTTTAGGTATTGATGGTAAGAGTATCAGTAACTTCAATTTCGCAGGTGATTTAAAGGCGGGCTCGCTTGGGCCTTTAGATGTCTTGGGTGTATATCAAAATACCGCACTTTCAGGCAAAATCAGCTGGAAAGAACAATCGGCAAAAGTATTCCAATCACTTTTCCCTCAACAATGGAATTGGTTAATTCATGAGGGCAGCATTAAAGGACAAAGTGAATTCGCAATCAATGGCAATGGCGTGAAGATGAAGGGGGAGCTGAATCTTAAAAATGGCAAAATCACTATGCCAGATGGCGAGATTTATGGCTTGAATATTCATTTCCCAATGAATTATGAAAACTCGGCATTGCAAGTGTCTTCGAGCAAACCAATCCATATTTCGACTCACAATATTCGCTATGGTGCGCTTTCCGTCGCAAATGGAGAATTGGATTTGTTTGGGCGTTATCCGAATACCATGAAAAATCCGCTTACTTTGAGAAATGTGAAACTTTCCTTATTTGATGGCGTATTGACGGTGCCTCAGCTCAGTTTTCCACAAAGTAAAATGGCGACACTTTCTTTTACTAATATTGATTTAGCCCAAGTGTTAGCCTTGGCACAATATAACCAAGTAACCTTAACCGGCCGCGCCAATGCGACCCTGCCATTTTGGCTTGGACATAAGGAATGTTTGATTTGTAATGGTACCTTGGAACAAGTGGGAAATGTGTCCATCAAATTAACCGATGAAATGGTGAAAGGATTGAAAAAAGGTGGTTGGACAGAAAATATCTTGGTGGATTTATTAAAAGAAATGGAACTGCAAAATTCCCATGCGGTGGTGACGCTCGATCCGAAAGGACAAATGACATTGCGTGCGAGTATCAGCGGGTTTAATCCAACCAAGCGAACCAATAATCCGATAACGTTAAATTATACGCACCAAGAAAATATGTTTGAATTGTGGAATATGATTGACTATGGCTCGCAATTTGAACAAAATCTGCAATATAAACTTTATAAGCAATTAGACAAGACAAATGATAAAACACCTTAAATTTCAACCGCACTTTTTTATTTTTGCGGCAATGTTTACACTTACAGCTTGTACACCGACCATTCAATTGGACACACCAAAGGAAGGCATCACCATTAATATGAATGTGGTGGTGGACCACAATATTAAAGTGGAAATGGATGAAAAATCACAGAAAGCCGTGGGTGAAGTAGAGCCTGCGAAGAAATAATCGAATAAATTGAAAAGGCCATCTGAATGTTAGATTTCAGATGGCCTTTTTTCTTTTTAAGCGCGGTTAAATTTCACGAAAATTTTACTTAATTTTTACTTCATTTACAGTTTATTATCTTTATATTTAGGCGTATGATGACTATTAGTTTTACATAACCCCTAAATTTATTTAGGTAAATATATTATTTCTATTTAATGGAGATTGAATGATGAAAAAATTACTAGCAGCAGCAATTTCAGCGGTTGCCATTACCACCTCTTTTGTTGCTCATGCAGATGTTACCCCGCAAGCCAAACAAAGTATGGTAAAACCGGAAAAAGTAAAAGGTGTTTGGATTGATGTACGTTCTGCCGAAGAATTTAATGCTGGCCATTTACAAGATGCGGTGAATATTCCACATGATAAAATCATTGAAGGTGTTAAAGCGATTGGCTCAGATAAAGATGCACCGATCAACCTTTACTGTCGTAGTGGTCGCCGTGCCGAAGCCGCACTCACTGAGTTGAAAAATGCAGGCTATACCAATGTAACCAACCATGGCGGTTATGAAGATTTGGTTAAAAAAGGTTTGAAATAAACAACACATCATTTAACGTAAAAATCCCCTAGATTAAGCATTTAGGGGATTTTTTGTATACGCCTTTTTTCAACAAACCTGATAGACTAAGGTGTAATCAATCCCTCTATACTGATATGGGGAGACTATATCAAGAATATCTTTGAGAGAGTTTCCAACGGACTTCTAGATTAGTGGTAGTAAAATGATATCAAATGAAATTCAAAAATTACTTTCAAATATAACAAAATCTTTAACTAAGGTTGATGTAAAAGACTTGGATGCCTTTATTTCAGGTGAGTTTACTCATGTAACCAATATTGATTTTCATAGATATGAAATATCTCATAGGGAAGTAATTAATGTTAAATTTTCTTTGAGCTCATTTCGTGGCGCTTTCATAGTTCAGAGTTCATTTACAAATTGTAATTTTGTTAATTGTTCTTTTATCGCAACAATGTTTAGCAATACAAGATTTACCAATTGCACCTTTACTGATTGTGTATTTAGGGCGATGCATATAGAAGATAATTTAATATGTAATTGTACTTTTAAAAACTGTTTTATTGGAGATAACATATTTTCTTCAGTCGAAAGCATAAGTTGTTGATTTGGCAGTGCCAAGTATGTGAAATATGTGTAAAGATTTTAGATTTATTTATAGTTGATTTGAAAATTTAACTTGTCTATTAAGGTTATAATGTTATGGATATAAGAAAAGAATCTAACGATTATATTTTAAAATTAAACGGTGATGAGGTATTAGTTTTTTTTGAATGGCTCGTAAAGTTTAATAAAGATAATGAGTTAAGTGATAAGGCTGAACAAAAGATATTATCTAACTTAGAGTGTTTATTAGAGTCTGTATTAGAAGAACCTTTTATGGAAGATTATAAAGATATAATAAATCGAGCAAAAAGATACATTATTGATAATTAGTTAGTGTAAGTAGCTTCTTTCTTATCAAGCCATAAAACTGATTTAACATTTAAAAGTTGTAAGTAGCTTTGTAAACAAAACAGGATTTATTGAGGAAGCAAGTTTTTTCTATAGGATAAGTGCTCAAATGGACATAACACCTCTAAAAATTTCTTATAGAAGTTTTCCTAAAGAAGGATTATTCAAAAAATTATATCGAGAAGATATGTATAAAATAGAGGAGTTTAAAGATGATTTTAAGTATTATGAAAATACTTCAATAGAGGAAATCATTATTGATGAATATCACCTAATACCTTTTGTCTTTTTTTCACCAGGTGGTATAAATTATTTAATTCCTAAAATTATTGAAGGCCTTAATAATCATGATATTTCCACAAATCTAGAGGAATTTATTGTCGGTATATCTACCGAAGAAAACATAATTCATGCTTTAAATCTCTTAAAAAAAGATGAACTTTTAATTTTAAAAGCGCATTTAGAAAAAATATTATTTGGAGATTCACCAAAATTAACGCTGCAAATAGGTGAATATTATTTATTCAGAAGTATTGAGTATCTTGAAGAATTGATAAATGGCACTTAACGCCCATAACAACCAGTTAAATGAGTAACGAAACCGTCTATATTCTAAAGTGCGGTCAAATTTTCTAGTATTTTTGCAAATAATCTTTAAAATCAGACCGCTTGAAGCCTTATTCGTGCCTTAACTTAACAGATAGCCTTTTGATTATTATCTAACTTAATTAACAATCTCATCAACACAACTGTCTGCTCAAATATAAAATCAACTTCTATTTCGTTGTAATTTTCATTGTGTTTTACATTATTGTTTTGATAGTCTGTATAGAATTTTAATATTTTATCAGTGTATAAGTTTATTATTTCTCCTGAAATGCTATTTTCTTTTAAAAAATTACCTAATTCAGATTTTTGATTCTCTAAAGATTTAGAGTTTTTTAAAATCGCTTTAACCAACATTTCCAATGAGAATCTTAGGTCATCCAATAAATTTCTAGTATAAATATTATTATTTTTTTTATTTAATGCATCCTCATAGTATTGTTTAGCTTGCGGATAATCATCTAGCCACTCTTTTGTTGTTAAAACCATTTCAGGTAATTCATTTGTTTTAGTAGAGAGTTCCTGATATCTACTTACTAATTTTATTAATAGATCTTGGACTTTATCATTCCCACTAAATTTAGGTAATCTACATAACTCATCAATAATTTTATACTGTTGCTCTGGGGTAAAACATTTTAAGTTTTTTTCTAATGCGGTTCTTTTATTAGGAAAATCCTTATTAGTATAAGAAGCATATGGTATAACAACGTCATACTTTACAGCATGTTCAGCGAAGTATTTGCATATTTCTCTTCCACTTAATTCAGAATCAGTACCTCCTAAAATATTTGAAGCAAATGCGATAAATGTATTATCAATCATAATAATTTCCTTAATTTTCTTTTATGATAAATTCAATATTATACAACGGCACATTCACCAGCCAATCCTGTTCCCGATAATCTGCCATAGAAAAACGAATTGCTTGCTCAGGCTGAAATTGTTCTACATACACTTTCAAACTTTTCGCTTTTAGATTTTCTTCAGCTTTGACTTCAATCGGAATCACAGCTTGCTTAAGTTGCACAACAAAATCGACCTCTGCTGTGCCTTTTTCAGTTGCCCAATAAAAAACAGGATTTTCTTGAGTGGCAATCAATTGTTGCAAGACATATTGTTCGGTCAATGCGCCTTTAAATTCGGTAAAAATACGGCTGCCTTCTAGGAGTACGCTGGCATCTAAATTGCTTTGTGCGGCAAGTAGTCCCACATCTAAACCATACAATTTAAAGGCATTATCTTGATAGGCGGAAAGCGGCAAATGTGGTTTCTTCACTCGAGGCACGCTATGTACTAAGCCGCTGTCTTTTAGCCATTGCAAAGCAATTTCATAGTCTTTGCTTCTCGCCCCTTTTTGTAGCTGAGCATAGATAAATTTTTTATTTTCTTTGGCAAGTTGCTCTGGAATGGAAGCCCAAATTGACCGCACTTTTTGCACGGTTTGACCATCGTGAATATGTTTGGAAAAATCTTGTTCATACGCCATCAATAAATTACGTTGTACTTGACGCACTTCATCGACATTTTGTGTTTCGATAAATACTTTTACCGCTTCAGGCATACCGCCAACAAAATAATATAAACGGAGTAAATCAATATAGGTGGTTTTCATGGCGGAAATTAGCGACCAGTCTTTCAGCTCAAGCAATTTCACCAAATCTTGTTTGCCAAGTGCGGTTAAAAATTCGTGAAAATCCATGGGATAGAGTGGTAAAAAGTCCACTTTGCCGACAGGAAAAGAGACTTGATGATGTAGTGATACCCCAAGCAATGAGCCAGCCGCGACAATATAAAATTGAGGTGCATTTTCGTAAAAATATTTGAGTGAAGATAATGCCTGCGGGACTTCTTGTATTTCATCAAAAATAATCAGGGTGTTTTCTGCTTGAATATCGACACCGCTTTCAATTTTCAAACCGAGTATCAAGCGATCAATATCATAGTCGCCAGAAAATAGCGTTTTCATGCGAGGGTTATTATCAAAGTTGATATACGCCACTTTTTCAAAGGATTGCTCGCCAAAGTGTTTCATCGCCCAGGTTTTTCCTACCTGTCTTGCTCCTTGAATAATCAACGGTTTGCGGTTTGTTTTGTGTTTCCAATTTTCTAAGGATTGTATGATTTTACGCTGCATAATGCCCTCCAAAACGACGGATATAGGCTAATTATACAGTGATGAATACACTTTTTCTAATGATATGAGTTTATATATTTACATTTTTTCAAATGAAAAAATGATTGATGTTTGCATTTTTTAAATTGAATTTAAGATAATGAAAAAGCCGTCTGAAATTTCAGACGGCCTTTTCATGCCAAAAAGCGGTCAAATGTTGAGGTGTTTTTGCAAATCATCTTAAAAATTCGACCGCTTGTATTATTCTCATTACATTAATTCTTATCTATTCGCTTAATCAATAAAAAGACTGCCAGTACTAATGCAATCGCACCGCAGATCAAGCTTGGTATTGGGATGCCATTACGCTGAGGGAGATTTTCGTTCAACGATAAAATAGACGCTGCAATAATGAGTGCGGCAATAATCAACATAATGCCCACTCGTTCGACAGTCTTACGAAAACGCTCTAATCCGTGGATTTCATGTTCAAGACGAATTTCCTTATTGCTGATTTTTTGTAAGAAAATTTTGACTTCTTCCGGAAGCGAAAGCCAGTTGTTGTAGCTGTCAGCAATTTTTTCGAAATTTTCACTAATCACGCGTTTAGGTGAAAATCGTTTCTTGAGCATTTGTGTAACATAAGGTTTAAGTACGGCTGCAATATCTAATTCAGGATAGAGATAACGTCCGATCCCCTCAATCTGGGCAAAACCTTTTGCTAGCAAATAAACTCCCTCAGGCATAATAATGCTATTTTCGCTCATAATTTTGGTAAAACGATTCATCAATTCACTGATATCTAATCCTGCCAAATTGCTTTCAGTGAGGAGCATGAAAATCTCAGAAAGATCATTTTCTAATGCTTTTTCATTCGGCACATTATAACTGACGGCAAGTTGCTTAATGGTCTCGATGATTTTTCGCACATTTTTTTGAGAGGCATAGTACAAACAATTTCCAAGTAATTCGCGTTCTTTAGGGCTGAGTTTGCCCATTGCCCCCAAGTCAATAAAAGCAATCCGCCCGTCAGGCGTTAATAGAATGTTGCCAGGGTGGGGATCAGCATGAAAGAAGCCAAACTCAAATACTTGTTTCATATAGAGATCTAATCCAAGTAAAGCAACATCTTTAGCCAGTAAACCTTGTTGTTCAATCTGTGCTTTATTGGTCACTTTTGAGCCATACACAAAATCCATACAAAGAATGTTATTGTTTGATAAATTCGAATAGGTTTGTGGGACTAAAATACGTGAATCTTGCTTAAAATTATTAGCAAAACGCTCAATGCTACGACGCTCACTTTCAAGGGAGAGTTCTGTTGTAATGGATTCTTTGAAGGTATTTAATAACGCTTTAGGTTGAAGGTTAGAAATAATGTCGTTGCGTTGTTCTAGAAAATTCACGAGATCTTGTAAGATAAGTAAATCTGCCTTAATGACCTCATCAATGCCTTCTCGCTTGATTTTTACCGCAACATCTTGTCCGTTTTTCAACCGCCCTTTGAATACTTGACCGATAGAAGCTGATGCCATAGGCTCTGAAGCAAGCGTTTCGAAATGTTCATGAATATCTATGCCTAATTCACGCTGAAATTTCTCTGCAATATCAATGGGCTGAACTTCTACTTTATCTTGCAATTTTTGTAGTTCAGTAATCATTTCAACTGGTAGCAAATCACGGCGATCACTTAACATCTGCCCTAATTTAACGTAAGTTGTGCCCAGCTCTTCCATCGCTCGACGGATACGTTCATATACAGACACGCTTCCACTTGATTCATTGGCTAACTTATTTGAAAGGGATTCCGGTAACCACTTCTCTAAATTACTGCGTTCAAAAAACTCATCTAAACCATAACGTAATAAGATTTCTGCAACCTGCTTGGCACGTTGAAATTTGTTAAAAATAGCCATTGTAACTTTCCTCTTTGTGCATGCTATTTGGCGAGTATTTAAAATAAGATTGATTTGCGACTAAATTGAGACAGGTCTTTTACATCTCTAACTGAAGATTTTCGAAAATTGCTGATGATTTCAGTTTATCCATTCTTCAATTGAATCTCTACAATTATTTACAAGGCAAGCCACATTAGATTTTTTTAATTTAATACTAATAATAAAAATCTCAATGCGCTAAGTTTTGAAGGCTTTTGATTTAAAAGAGCGGTCAAGTTTTGAGGTGTTTTTGCAAATACTCTTCAAAACTTGACCGCGTTTATTTTTACTTCAATTTAACAGTAGTAATCTGTTGTTTAAAGCCGTTTTTTCAATGTCGGTAATATTGCATCCCAAGCGGTTAAGGCCTCTTGCTCACTGAGTGGCGAACCTTTGGCATTTTTCTTATTGGTACCGAAAGTCATCTTAAATCTCACACTGCCATCATCTTTTTCCCAGATAAATAGATATCGATTTCCCTGCCACTTAACCAGTTTTTCACTGCCGATCATGCCATTGATATTGCGCTTTCCTTTGCGGATGGTGCTGTATTTTGCCCACGAGAAGAGTTTATCTAAAGCACTATCTTTAGTGAAAAGGTCTCGTTCTAATAGTGGTTTATCACCTTCTTCCAAAGAGCCACCCGTCGTTAGCTCGGCATAAACGTCTTTATAGTCTTTGATTTTAATGCCCGCACTGCCAAAAAACGGCTCATTTCCCTTATCGGCAATAAATCCTTCTGTTAAACAGACACCTTGTTGCTGTGGCATTTCAGTATCTTTACGATCTCTCAGCTTGTCGAAAAAATCATTCCGTATATGCCTAATAGCTTCGTCAACTTTACTTTTTTCCAGCTGTTTCAAGTTTGGGGGAGCTTTGCCGTTGACAAGCATAATGCGTACAAAAGCTCTAACCGTATAGGCATCGTTCTTACCTAACTTGAAACTAAAATCAAGATTATAAAGCATTCCATTTACCTGAGTTAATAATGGGCTATCCCATGAACCAGGAGCCTGTGTGACCATCGCTATCGCTTTATTAGGAATAACCGTGCGGTTTTCTATAAAACTATCGCTTCCGTTATATCCTTTTTCTTTAACCTCTAATACGGATTCTACTTCTAGATTCCAATAATCTGGTCGCACTCTTATCTGCCAACCATTGTATTTAAGCCAACCAGTCCCACTTATACGGTTAGATGGTAAGTTAATTTGGTAACGGCCGCTACAAAATGGCTGTTCAGTCCAATACGTTGCCGCTTTTTGAGCACCATTGCTCGCTACATTTTCTACTGCTGAGTGGGTTTGGGGATGTTGACTGCAAGAAGACAACATAACACTAGTTAAAACAGTGCTATAAAACATCAGTCTAGAAATTTTCATCTTTGGCATGTGATTTCTTCCTTAGTGTAAATTTGAAGATGTTAAATAACATGAAAATTCTGCTAATACTTTTCTTTCCATATTGATCTTAATAGATGAGTTTACATGCTTTAAGTGTAAAGTGTAACTCTTCACTATTCAAAATGGTATCGAGTTAATTAAGAGAGGATTCAATACATTTTAGGGAGAATAAAAGGCCTTTTGACATTTCAAAAGACCTTTTTCACGTCAAAGTGCGGGCAGATTTTCGTTTACTAAATACAATAATCTTCTTTTAATAAGTGGCGATAGGCGTACAGATAAGATGCGCCGACAAATGCTGCACCACCGGTAACATTGCCTAAAAAGACTGGAATCATATTGAAGAAGAATTGGCTCCAAGTCACATTAGCACCAGCAAAAATCC
>CAUQGU010000037.1:0-17657 GCA_963517645.1 uncultured Haemophilus sp.
TTAATGGCCACCATGTATTAAAAGGCATTGATTTTGAAATTAATAAAGGTGAAGTGGTTGCCATTCTGGGTCCATCAGGTTCAGGCAAAACGACTTTTTTACGCTGTTTAAATTTGCTCGAACGCCCAGAAAAAGGGGTATTAGCATTTACTGATGGAAGCTTAACTATTGATTTCAGCAAGAAGATCAGCAAATCCGATGAACTAAAATTGCGTCGTCGTTCTTCAATGGTATTCCAACAATACAATCTATTTCCCCATCGCAGCGCACTCGAAAATGTGATGGAGGGGATGGTGGTTGTGCAAAAACAACCGAAAGAGATTGCGTGTGAAAAAGCCTTAGCATTATTGGAAAAAGTTGGTTTAAAAGCGAAAGCGGATTTATATCCCTCTCAACTCTCTGGAGGTCAACAGCAACGCGTCGGGATCGCCCGTGCTTTAGCGGTTAAACCCGATATTATCTTGTTAGATGAGCCTACTTCCGCTCTAGACCCTGAACTCGTCGGTGAAGTGTTACAAGCGCTCAAAATGCTCGCGCAAGAAGGTTGGACAATGATTATCGTCACCCATGAATTGGGTTTTGCCAAAGATGTGGCAGATCGCGTGATTCTCATGGAAAATGGTCAGGTAGTTGAACAAAATACCGCGGCTGAATTCTTCAGTCATCCACAGCAAGAGCGCACCAAACAATTCTTATTGCAAGCTAAAATGCCAATGGAATTCGAAGATTATTGTATTTAATCAAACTTCTAAATATAAAAAGAGCGGTCAAAAAACACCATGAATTTTGACCGCTCTTTCTATTTGAATAAATTACATAATTGCGTTATAGAATACTGCTGCTAAAGCCGCCCCGATAAATGGCCCTATAACCGGCACCCAACTGTATCCCCAGTCAGCTTTAGTTTTTAATGTACCACCCAGGAAAAGACCTAAGGTTAAGCGCGGACCAAGATCTCGAGCGGGATTGTTCGCAGAACCGGTTGTTCCACCTAAGCTCAAACCAATTGCCCAAACTAAAATCGCTACTGGTAATGCCCCGATAGAACCTAAACCAATTGGCGTGCTTTCTGCCGTGCCAGGTAAAGTGATGTTTGCCCCCACAAGATAGAAAATCACGAAAACAAGCACGAAGGTACCAACGATTTCGTTTACTAAGTTGATTGGGTAGTTACGAATCGCAGGTTCGGTACAGAAACAAGCGCGTTTTAAGCCCTCTTCTTCGGTCGCTGCAAAGTGATCTTTATACATAATGTAAACCAACAAAGCACCTACCATGCCCCCCACGACTTGTGCCGCAATATAGCCAGGGACCAGTTCCCAAGCAAATGCACCTTTCATTGCCACGCCAAGTGTTACTGCAGGATTTAAGTGTGCCCCACTGTAAGGACCTGTTACAACGACGGCCACATACACCGCAAATGCCCACGCGGTAGTAATCACAATCCAACCAGAACTTTGCCCTTTCGTTTTATTTAAACATACGTTGGCCACCACACCGTTACCTAACAGGATTAAAAGTGCTGTGCCAAAAAATTCTGCAAAATAGGCATTCATAAGAGAATCTCCAAATAATGACTAACTTAATGATTTCATTGAAGAAATCTTGCTTTGCAATTCGTTTCGTTGTTTGATCAAATATTGAGATACTCAAAGTGAGTGGCTTCATTATCTAGTTTTAACCAATTAATTCAATAGATAAAACCGATCTATTTTCTAGAAATGAGACAATGATCACGTTATTTTGTGCGTTAATACGAGTATCCACATTTTTTAAGGGGAAAATCTGTGATAGCAATCACAAAACCCAACATTGCTTGTTCCAATTAAATTCGAATTCAATTAAGTTAGGTTAGCAATTTGTTCGTTTAAGCTCAAAATTTCTTCATTCATTTAATGAGAGTGCCAAGCACTCTAAGGAATAGCACCATGACAGACAAAAAATACATCATCGCTTTGGACCAAGGTACCACAAGCTCTCGTGCAGTATTATTAGATCACAATGCGAATGTTGTCGAAATCGCCCAACGTGAATTTACACAAATTTATCCACGCGCAGGCTGGGTGGAACATAATCCAATGGAAATTTGGGCAACACAAAGTTCAACATTAAACGAAGTAGTGGCAAAAGCAGGCATTACCTCAGATGAAATTGCGGCAATTGGTATTACTAACCAACGTGAAACTACCATCGTGTGGGAAAAAGCAACCGGCACACCAGTTTATAATGCGATTGTGTGGCAATGTCGTCGTACTGCAGATATTACGGACAAACTTAAAGCGGATGGTCATGAAGAATATATCCGCAACACCACAGGTTTAGTGGTGGATCCCTATTTCTCGGGTACAAAAGTGAAATGGATTTTAGACAATGTAGAAGGCGCACGCGAAAAAGCGGAACGTGGCGAACTTCTATTTGGTACCGTAGATACCTGGCTTGTGTGGAAATTAACCCAAGGCCGTGTTCACGTAACGGATTACACCAACGCATCCCGTACCATGTTATTTAACATCCATACGAAAAAATGGGATGACAAAATGTTGGAATTATTAAATATTCCACGCTCTATGTTGCCTGAAGTACGCAATTCATCCGAAGTGTATGGCAAAACCAACATCGGGGGTAAAGGCGGCGTACGTATTCCTGTTGCAGGTATCGCGGGTGATCAACAAGCGGCACTTTACGGCCATCTATGCACACGCGCAGGCCAAGCGAAAAATACCTATGGTACAGGCTGCTTTATGTTGTTACACACCGGTGATAAAGCGATTACCTCTAAAAATGGTCTATTAACCACCATCGCTTGTAACGCTAAAGGTGAACCAGAATACGCACTTGAAGGTTCGGTATTTATTGCTGGCGCTTCAATCCAATGGTTACGTGATGAACTTAAAATCGTTCATGACAGCCACGACTCAGAATACTTCGCACAGAAAGTCACTGACAGCAACGGGGTATATGTTGTTCCAGCCTTCACTGGTTTAGGTGCACCATATTGGGATCCGTATGCACGCGGTGCAATTTTCGGTCTTTCTCGTGGTTCTAACCGTAACCATATTGTACGCGCAACCCTTGAATCTATTGCTTACCAAACCCGTGACGTATTAGAAGCAATGCAATCTGACTCAGGTCAACGCCTACAATATTTACGTGTTGATGGCGGCGCAACCAACAATAACTTCTTAATGCAATTCCAAGCCGATATTTTAGATGTGAATGTAGAACGTCCAGTGGTAAAAGAAGTGACTGCACTTGGTGCAGCTTACCTTGCCGGTCTTGCGGTTGGTTTCTGGAAAGATTTAGACGAACTTCACGACAAAGCACGTGTAGAACGCACCTTCACACCAGATAATGATGAAGAAAAACGTGAACGTCGTTATAAAGGTTGGAAAAAAGCGGTTAAACGCTCATTAGAATGGGCAAAAGAAGACGCGGAATAATCCCTTCTAGCCAATAATAAAGTGCGGTCAAAATCGCTTGTGTTTTTGACTGCACTTTAATGCTTATTCCCGACTTATCTACCAAACAGCGAAGCCCAAAATCCTTTTTTATTTTTAACTTTCTTTTGCTTCGCTTCTTCCATTCTTTGTTTGACATAATTTACCCAAACTTGATGGGGTGCATCAAAATCAAATGATTTCATAAAATCATAAGGAATTTTATATTCTGCTAATGGATTTATATCAATCAATTCTTTTGGCGCTATAGGGCTATCAATACCCAAATCAAAACCGTGGATTGCTGCGATTTTGGCATACATTAAAACTTGCGGTTGCAAGTAAAAATCAAAATGTAAAAGTGTGTCTTTTGCTGCTCGTTTAGCAAGCTTAAGTTCGAGTAATTTATCTAAAGCCTCTTTCATTCCTTTTATATTTTTATCTGCTAATGCCACATAAAATTCATGATCAGGAATGCGCTTTAAATCGCTACGGGCTTTTTTCTCATCATTTAAGAACGTGAGTGCGCGCTCTTTTAATAATTGCCAATTGCCACTTAATGCCAATAAAGTGTTCGCATTAAAAAAAGGTCTGGTATCAGTTCGTTTATAGAGGACTGAAATATCGACAATTTCATCACGATGTTTAATTAAATAATCAATTAACTTTTGATTATCTGAAAGCAAACTCATAAAAAAGAAATTTGTATTAATTCCGTTGTACGCCCATTGAAAATCATATTTAGACAGAATCCCCAAGAAACCAGCAATAGAAGCATTTTCTTTAAATCCTGAAATATTATTTTCTAATAAATACTTAGAGGCTAATGCACGATGGAAATCATTTAAATAATGAATTAAAGAAAAAACATTACCTGTAAAATTATCTATAGGAGCTAACGTTGAAAACAATTCTTTATGATTAAATTCAGTATATTCATCTACTCTAGCCAGAGTAAAATTCTTAGCTTCATCATAGGTTTTAGCAATCTCACTACCTAAAAACACTTTATATTTTTCCATCAAAACCTACTTAACTTTTATAGCTAATGCAGAAGGAACAACAGGTCCACACGCATAAATAAAAATATAAAAACATGTGTGGATTTTCAAATCTGTATACGCCGATCTTGCTTAAATATCAACCGCACTTTTATTTTATCAATTAGCTATACTGCTGCCGATACTTCTCTAAATTATCTTGAAAATGCTGAATGTAGTATTCGATGTCTTTTTCTCTGTAGCCAAGAATTCGGCCGATTTCACGTTCCACTTTTGGATCAAAACCATTCACAGTGCTTGCAGGAAGTAACACTTCCATTTGTTCAGCGAGTGCAAGAGATTGGGGTAAATAGACAATAAAATCAGTTAAGCAAACATCATTAATATGACGTTGCACCATTTTTGAATGAAGCATTCCTTGCTCAAGATAAGGGAGAAAGGCGTCAGGAATACCAAGCTCCTGATTGAATAATGCCACTTGCTTTTCGCCCCTTAACATTAATTCCAGCTCCTTGCCTTCATGCGGCCCAAGAATACCTTTTTCCATAAGAATATTCCTTTCGTTGAAATAAAAAAGGGGATTGGATGATTGACCAGATCCCCTTCATTGTACGCCTATTTGGCCACAATTTTCATCTAAATGACGAAATTATTTTTTCCAATTTTTCAACGCATCGGCAAAGGCATTACCCATCGCACTATTTCCTCTAGGATGACGATCTTGGCGAGGCGCATTACTTCTTGGTTTTGCACTTAAAGTGCGGTCAGATTTGCCGTCATTTTTGACCGCACTTTCATCTAATCGCATCGTCAACGCAATACGTTTACGCGGCACATCCACTTCCAACACTTTCACTTTCACGATATCGCCAGTTTTCACCACTTGATGTGGATCTTCTACGAATTTATCACTTAATGATGAAATATGTACTAAACCGTCTTGATGAACACCAATATCCACAAATGCACCGAAGTTAGTCACATTGGTGACAGTACCTTCTAAAATCATACCCGGTTTTAAATCGGTGATTTCTTCCACGCCTTCTGCGAATACAGCAGTTTTAAACTCACCACGCGGATCGCGCCCTGGTTTTTCCAATTCTTTGAAAATATCTTGAACGGTTGGTAAACCAAATTGCTCATCAATGAATTGTTTCGCATCAAGCTGACGTACCACACCCGCATTCCCCATTAAATCTTGGATAGATTGTGCGGTCGCTTGCAAGATTTTTTCGACCACAGGATACGCTTCTGGGTGGACACCTGAAGCATCAAGTGGATTTTTCCCGCCTGCAATACGCATAAAGCCTGCACATTGCTCAAAGGCTTTTGGTCCTAAACGCGGCACTTTTTTCAATTCTGCACGGCTTTCAAAACGACCATTTTCATCACGATATTCCACAATGTTTTGCGCTAAGGTTTTCGTCATTCCCGCCACGCGAGCAAGTAACGGTGCTGATGCCGTATTCAAATCCACACCCACCGCGTTTACACAGTCTTCCACCACCGCATCAAGTTTACGCGCAAGTTGGGTTTGGTTTACATCGTGTTGATATTGCCCAACACCAATGGCTTTCGGTTCAATTTTCACTAATTCCGCCAATGGATCTTGTAAACGACGGGCGATAGAGACTGCACCACGTAAAGACACATCTAAATTCGGGAATTCATTTGCCGCAAATTCAGAAGCAGAATAAACCGATGCGCCCGCTTCACTCACCACAACAGTTTGTGGTTTATTTTCTTTGATTTCTTTAATCACTTCTTTCGCAAAACGTTCGGTTTCACGAGAAGCTGTACCGTTACCAATGGCAATTAACTCTACGTTATGTTTGCGGATTAAGCTGAAAATCGCCACTTGCGCTTCAGCTTCACGCCCCGTGTGTGGATAAATGGTGGTGGTATCTAATAATTTACCTGTGTTATCCACCACTGCGACTTTAACTCCCGTACGCAAGCCTGGGTCCAAGCCCATGGTACTTTTCGCACCAGCCGGTGCAGCCATTAAAAGTGCGGTCAGATTCCGAGCAAAAACATCAATGGCCTCTTCTTCCGCTTTTTCACGTAAACTTGCCATTAATTCCGTTTCTAAATGCAACGAAACTTTGATTTTCCACGTCCACGCAATCACTTGCTCACGCCATTTATCCACAGGCTGCCCCGTGAAACGGACATCTAAATAATCACGAATAATCTCTTCACAATAGCTTTGGCGACTACCCTCTTCTGCATCAGGATCCGCATTTAAGCTTAATTGTAAAATGCCCTCATTACGTCCACGGAACATGGCTAATGCACGGTGAGAAGGCACATTTTTCAATAATTCTTGATGGTCGAAATAATCTTGGAATTTTGCGCCTTCCGTTTCTTTACCTTCGATCACTTTAGATACGATAACGGCATTTTTTGCTAAATAATCACGGACTTTCGCTAATAAACCCGCATCTTCAGCAAAACGCTCCATTAAAATATAGCGTGCGCCATCAAGGGCTACCTTAGTATCTGTTACGCCTTTATCAGCGTTCAAAAATTCAGCGGCTGACGTTTCTGGATCATTTTTCGGCTCGTTCCAAAGTAAATCAGCCAATGGCTCAAGACCGGCTTCAATCGCAATTTGCCCTTTCGTACGACGTTTAGGTTTGTATGGCAAATACAAATCTTCTAATTCGGTTTTGCTTTGTGTCGCATGGATTTTGTCACGCAATTCATCGGTCAATTTCCCTTGCTCTTCAATAGATTTCAAAATGGTTTGACGACGATCTTCTAATTCACGTAAATAAATTAAACGGGTTTCAAAATGACGAAGTTGAGTGTCATCCAAGCCACCTGTGGCTTCTTTACGATAACGGGCGATAAATGGAATGGTATTGCCATCATCTAATAATTGAATGGCGGCAAGGATTTGTTGGGGTTGAACGGTTAATTCAGCCGCAATAATTTGGCTAATTTGTTGATTTAACATTGTCATACTTCTTTGTTATTAAAGGATTCGATAAAAACGGGAATAGAATACTGGTTTTAGACAACAGGCTCAAATATAATTCAAAAAAATTTCTTTTATTTTTATTATGGCAAAATCAAATTACATTACCCGTCAAGGCTGGCTTGCGCTTGACCAAGAACTGAAATTTTTGTGGAAAGAAGAACGCCCAAAAGTTACCCAAGCGGTTTCAGATGCCGCCGCGCTTGGTGACCGCAGTGAAAACGCAGAATATATTTACGGTAAACGTCGTTTACGTGAAATTGATCGCCGTGTGCATTTCCTTTCCAAACGCTTAGAAGTGTTACAAATCGTGGATTACCACCCGAAACAAGAAGGCAAAGTGTTTTTCGGTGCCTGGGTTGAGCTAGAAGATGAAGAAGGTGAAGTGAAGCAATACCGCATTGTCGGCTGCGATGAATTCGATCCCGCTAAAAACTGGATTTCCATTGATTCTCCCGTCGCACGTGCCTTAATCGGAAAAGGCGTTGATGATGAAATTCATGTGGAAACACCCTCGGGCAAAGTGGTGCTTTATGTGAACCGAATTTGGTATGAAAAATAGTGAAGTAGAAAAACAAAAGAGCGGTCAAAATTGACCGCTCTTTTTTATTCTATCAATCGGATAAATTATGCTTTATCACCAATTAATACAGACTCTAACGCAATTTCAATCATATCATTGAAGGTTAATTGACGTTCTTCTGCAGTAGTTTGTTCGTGTGTACGAATATGGTCTGAAACGGTACAGATACAAAGTGCTTTTGCACCATATTCTGCTGCTACGCCATAGATACCAGCCGCTTCCATTTCTACGCCTAAGACGCCGTATTTTTCCATCACATCAAACATTTCAAAATCTGGCGTGTAGAAGAGGTCTGCAGAGAAAAGATTCCCTACGCGAACTTGCTTACCTTTTTCTTTCGCTGCTTGAACCGCTGCTTGTGCCATATCAAAATCAGCAATTGCAGCAAAATCGTTATCTTTGAAACGGATACGGTTTACTTTTGAATCAGTACATGCACCAAGGCCAATGATAACATCACGTACTTTAACGTCCATACGTACGGCACCACAAGAACCAACACGGATGATTTTTTTCACGCCGTATTCAGTAATTAATTCTTTCGCATAAATTGAGCAAGATGGGATACCCATACCGTGACCCATAACAGAGATACGACGACCTTTATAAGTACCGGTATAACCCAACATATTGCGAACGTTAGTCACTTCTTTCGCATCTTCTAAGAATGTTTCAGCAATATATTTTGCACGAAGCGGATCGCCTGGCATTAATACAACATCTGCAAATGCGCCTTCAGGAGCGTTAATATGTGGAGTCATTGTTTTTTCCTCTTGTTGATAAATAAAAAGTCATTTAAGCAAACGTTTTCGCCTGCTTTAAAGTACAACACCACGAATGATTCGTGGTGTTGAGAGATAAAGTGCGGTCAAAATTCACCACATTTTAATTACATTGCTACGCCGCTTAACTCGATGAATAAACCTGCGATAGTCGCACTCATTAAGTTAGCTAATGTACCTGCGACAACTGCTTTTAAACCTAAGCGAGCCACATCACCACGACGATTTGGTGCCATACCACCGATACCGCCGATTAAGATTGCGATAGAGCTGAAGTTAGCGAAACCACATAATGCGAAAGTAATAATTGCTTTAGTTTTTTCACTTAATACAACTGCTGTATCTGGTTGTAAGTATTTCGCGAACTCTAAGTAACCCACGAATTCGTTCACCGCTAATTTCATACCAATCATTTGACCCGCAATTGCAGATTCATCCCAAGATACACCGATTAAGTAAGCTAATGGTTTGAAGATCCAACCAAAGATTGATTGTAACGTTAAATCACCGTAACCGAACCAGCCGCCTACGCCGCCTAAAATACCGTTAATTAAAGCAATTAAACCCACGAAAGCGATTAACATCGCACCTACGTTTAACGCTAATTGCATACCGGCACTCGCACCACCTGCCATTGCTTCAAGCACGTTAGTCGGTTTTTCGCTATCATCCGTTTCGGGTTGTTTATCGGTAAATTGTTCAGTTTGCGGGAATAAAATTTTCGCAAATAATAAACCTGCTGGTGCAGCCATGAAAGAGGCTGCGATTAAGTAAGTCAACGGCACGCCCATTTCTGCATAACCCGCCATCACTGAACCCGCGATAGAAGCTGTACCACCCGCCATAATAGCGAACAATTCAGATTGGGTCATATTTTTAATGTAAGGACGAACTACTAAAGGTGCTTCAGTCTGACCAACAAAGATATTCGCTGCTGCAGACATCGATTCTGCTTTAGATGTACCTAATGCCGCTTGCAATGCACCACCAATCACTTTGATGACCACTTGCATGATGCCGAGATAGTAAAGCACAGAAATTAAACCAGAGAAAAAGACGATGATTGGTAACACTTTCACCGCAAAGATAAAGCCAGCATTTGAAGGATCCGCTAAGCCACCAAAGACGAAGTTAATCCCTTCATTACCATAAGCGATAACATTTGATACACCATTTGCTGTCGCTTGTAATGCATCGCGACCAAACGGCACATACAAAATAAGGGCCGCAAATCCAATTTGGATCGCCAAAGCCCCTAATACAGTACGTAAATTAATCGCCTTACGATTATTTGAAAATAATACGGCAATGATCAGTAATACGACAATGCCTAAAACGCTACCTAAAATACCCATTTTTTTCCCCTAGGTTGGTTAGATAAGTAAGTGAATAAAATTGTCCTATTCTACTTGTTTTTCGGTAAAAAGTCGGAATATTTTTGCTACTTTTCGATATGTTTGCTTATAAAATGGTCACAATTTTGGTCAGACCACAAGATTTCGCATAGTTTTCAAGCGCTTGAGTCTGCTCAACGGTTGGGACATAAGGAGTGAGTCCTTCGGCATCTCGTGCACCTTTTGTGTGCATTCGGATAATTTTGAGCAACACATCCGGATAGTCTTTCAATAAGGACGCGACCTTTTCCACCAACTTTTCTGCATCAAAAAAATTCGCCACATAAACTAACCGCACTTCTTCCACTTTATTTAATGGTAATAATTGCGCCAAGTTCTTCAAATTGCGATCTAAGTTTTCTTGCTTAATATGTTGATGAGCGGGGATGATGTTTTTCGGGACAATGCCTTGGCGATTTTGTCTATCAAAGCACAAACTCTGTAAGCCAAGTCCTTCTCCTTTCAAATCAAAGAGAAATTTGTCCGTGACATCAATTAAAGGACGAATTGCGTCAAATTCAAAGAAACCACTGCTATCCAAATAGCAAGTTAGCCCTTCCTCACGTAGTTTTTGAAACAATGGGACAAGCTTTTTATGATGAATAGTAGGTTCCCCGCCAGAAACCGTTACACCACGAATGAACGGTACCGCATCCATAGCTTGCTCATACAAATACTGCAAACTGACTTGATGAGCCCCTTCCGCATAACGCGGAATGGTTTCTGGATTGTGGCAATAAAGGCAGTTTAACTTACAACCTTGTAAGAAAATACTGGTACGATTCCCCTGCCCTTCTACATTAGAAAAAGGAATAATACGATGCAGGGGAACATAAATATCAGAAAGTGCGGTCACAAATAGCGTTTTTTCTAGAGTAAGTTATCACTTACACAAGCTTCATTTGGAAAATCACTAATTCCGCTTGGCAGCAGAATGTGAAAACCGCTTTAAGTACATATCCCTCTTCAACCTGTTGAATTTCAGATTGAATTTGGCAAGGTTCACTCTCTACATCACGCGCTTTTAATGTGAAATATTCCAATGCGCCTTCTGCATCTTGACGAGTCGCATAAAACTGTTCGATAGGTAAACTACAATCACTGTTATCAAACAATGATTTCATATCGAAAGTATTACAACCTACGCATTCAATTGGTTTTTCAGTTTGAATGGCCATCTTTTTCTCCTTATCTAAAAAAGCCGTGATATAACACGGCTTATTAAGTTTAAAATTATTTTGCAGTAACAAAGCCGACGGCTTCGTACACTTTGGCAAGGGTTTCTTTCGCTCTTGCGCGGGCTTTTTCTGCACCTTGACGTAAAATCTCGTCTAAAAGTGCTTCATCATTACGATATTGATAGAAACGTTCTTGTAAACCTGCAAGTAAGTTTGACACTTCGTCAGCCACCGCTGTTTTTAAGTGACCGTACATTTTACCTTCAAATTCTTTTTCAAGGTCTGCCACAGATTTATCCGTTACCGCAGAAAGAATATCTAATAAGTTAGACACACCAGCTTTATTTTTCACGTCATAACGTACAACAGGTGGTTCATCAGAGTCTGTTACCGCGCGTTTGATTTTTTTCGCTACCGATTTAGGATCTTCAAGCAAAGTCACCACGTTATTACGGTTATCATCGGATTTAGACATTTTTTTATCAGGATCTTGCAAAGACATAATACGTGCACCGGCTTTGCCTAAGAAGATTTCAGGAATCGTGAAAATATCACCATAAAGGGCATTAAAACGAGCGGCAATATCACGGGTGATTTCTAAATGTTGTTTTTGGTCATCCCCTACCGGCACGCTTTTCGCTTGGTAAAGTAAGATATCTGCTGCCATTAAAACCGGATAATCAAATAAACCCACGTTAATATTTTCGGCATAACGTGCTGATTTATCTTTAAATTGAGTCATACGGCTCATCTCACCAAAATAGGTGTAACAGTTTAATACCCAGCTTAGTTGAGTATGCTCAGGTACATGAGATTGCACGAAGATCGTGCTTTTATTCGGATCAATGCCACAAGCCAAGTAAAGGGCGAGCACATCAAGGGTCGCTTTGCGAAGTGCCACAGGATCTTGACGTACAGTGATGGCATGTAAATCCACCACACAGAAAATACACTCATAATCTTCTTGCATTTTCACCCAGTTGCGAAGTGCACCTAAATAATTCCCGATAGTTAATTCGCCGGAAGGCTGCACGCCACTGAATACAATTGGTTTTGTCATTGGTTATCCTTTTATTCTGTAAACTGAATTGGCGCTATGATAACAAAAGATAGGGCGTTTTTTAATGATTGAGTTCAAAACAATGTGTAAAAATGCTATATTACGCCAAAAATTTCTGCAGCTCACAATTTATAATCCCAATGAAAAATTATAATGATATGGCTCTGGCACTTGCCGGTGTTTGTCAATCAGTCTTATTAATCAGTCAATTAGCACAAAAAGGCGAAGTTGATAACCAAGATGCATTCCAAACGACCATTCATTCTCTTCTCATTACTCAACCCGAAGATACATTAGCCGTATTTGGCGGTGATGTTCAACATCTTAAAGTGGGATTAAACACACTTATCGAGCAACTCACTCAATTAAACGACAAAAATTTGTTGAATTATTGGGGCAGCTTGTTAGCGTTAGAGAGTAAATTAAACAAGCAACCTGAAATCAAACAAGAACTTGGCCGCCGAATTGCCCGTTTACCAGAACAACTTTCTTATCACGACAATCAATTTGATGATGAGATGTTTTCAATCATGGCAAACATTTATGTCGATACAATTAGTCCTTTAGGCAAACGCATTCATATTATTGGTTCGGCATATCATTTACAGCAACAAAATGTACAAGACAAAATTCGTGCGTGTTTGCTTGCCGGCATTCGTTCTGCCGTTTTGTGGCGTCAAGTAGGTGGCAGCAAATGGCAACTGTTATTTCATCGTAAAAAATTAGTGCAAGCAGCACGACAACTCTACTCAACTTTAAATTAATCCTTGGAGAACTCTTATGCAACTTTCCGCATTAACCGCTCTTTCCCCGATTGACGGTCGTTATCAAGATAAAGCCACTGCATTGCGTGGTATTTTCAGTGAATTTGGTTTACTCAAATTCCGTGTCACCGTGGAAGTACGTTGGTTACAAAAATTGGCGGCGACCGCTGAAATCCAAGAAGTTTCTTCTTTGTCCAAAGAAGCAAACGATTACCTTAATAAAATTGTGGAAGAATTCAGTCTTCAAGATGCTGAACGTATCAAAGAAATTGAGCGCACCACAAATCATGACGTCAAAGCGGTTGAGTATTTCTTAAAAGAAAAAAGTGAAGCTTTACCAGAATTAGCCAAAGTCTCTGAATTTATTCACTTTGCTTGTACCTCTGAAGACATTAACAACCTTTCTCACGCTTTAATGTTAAAAACGGCGCGTGAAGAAGTGATCTTACCTGAATGGCAAAAACTGATTGATGAAATTACCCGTTTAGCGAACGAATATAAAACCATTCCATTACTTTCTCGTACACACGGCCAACCTGCCTCACCAAGTACTGTGGGTAAAGAAATGGCGAACGTGGTTTACCGTTTAAAACGCCAATTCAAACAACTCCAACAAAATGAAATCTTGGGTAAAATTAACGGTGCAGTAGGTAACTACAATGCGCATTTATCGGCTTATCCAAATATCAACTGGCATAAATTTAGTGAAGAATTTGTCACCTCATTAGGTTTAGATTGGAACCCATACACCACGCAAATTGAACCTCACGATTACATTGCTGAATACTTTGATGCCGTGGTACGTTTTAATACCATCATCATCGACTTCGACCGTGATTTATGGGGCTACATTGCATTAAATCACTTTAAACAACGCACTATCGCGGGTGAAATTGGTTCATCCACCATGCCGCATAAAGTGAATCCAATTGACTTCGAAAACTCAGAAGGTAACTTAGGGTTAGCGAATGCTGTGATGACTCACCTTGGTCAAAAATTACCAATTTCTCGCTGGCAGCGTGACTTAACCGACTCTACTGTATTACGTAACTTAGGTGTGGGTTTAGGTTATTGTTTAATTGCGTATGCTGCAACGCGTAAAGGTATCAGCAAATTAGAAGTGAATGAACAACATCTCCGTGATGAACTCAACCAAAACTGGGAAGTTTTAGCTGAGCCAATTCAAACCGTAATGCGTCGCTATGGTATTGAAAAACCATACGAAAAATTAAAAGAGCTCACTCGTGGTAAACGCGTTGATGAAAAAGCAATGCGTGAATTCATCGAAAAACTGGATATTCCAGCTGATGAAAAAGCCCGTTTACAACAACTCACCCCTGCCACCTACATCGGTGCAGCCATTGAGTTAGTAGAAAAACTTTAATAAATAAAAGAGCATCTTTTTATGCCCTAAAAAATCAAAGTGCGGTCAAAAACACCAGAGATTTTGACCGCACTTTTTATTCTTTTTTTACTATTTCCCGTTTCATCATTCACGCTTAATAAATAGCAATCGTGCGTGATCATACACCCAATTAAAAATAAAGGTATAAACTGTCACCATCACCGTTAAACTGAAATCCATCATAAAAGCTGTAATCCAATCCACTTTTAAAAAGTAAGCAATGATCGGCATGGTGAAAATAAGCAAACCGCCCTCAAATGAAATGGCATGTAAAGTACGAAATATGACGCCTCGCTTTTCTCTCGGCCCCGTAAACACTTTATCAAGAAAATAATTAAAAACGAGATTCCATAGCATGGCGGTTAAGGAAACCAATACCATGGACCCAAAGAGAATAGAAACACTTTCTTCTGTAAAGAAATACAAAGCGAAAACGGAAAGCAACACAACCGTGGTTTCAAACAAGATTGCGTGAAAAAGTCGCTCAAGAAAACTCATTTGTCATCCTTTACAATGCAAAAGTGCGGTCAAAACTAACCGCACTTTTCATAGATACTTCATTAATTGGTTTTTAATTTATTCCAATATTTTTCGTAAATATCCACTGCTTCACCCACATCGCCTTGCATAATGCCTTTTTCAATATTTTCAGCTGATGGGAACAAGGTTGGGTTATTCGCCATTTCTGGTGAAAGTAACGCTTTCACGCCTTCATTTGGCATAGAGAAACCCATTTTTTCAACGACTAATTTTGCATTTTCAGGGCGAAGTAAGAAGTCGATAAATTTATAAGCACCCTCTGTATTTTTCGCACCTTTTGGAATCGCGTAATTATCCATCCAGAAAATCGCCCCTTCTTTTGGATACACAAATTGGATACTTGGATTTTCTTTGTGGGCTAAATAAGCCGAACCATTCCATAACATACCAATAGAGGCTTCACCTTGAACAAACGGAACTTCTGGCGAGTCAGAGTTAAAAGTCACCACATTTGGTAACAATTTCACTAAACGCTCATAAGCCGCTTTAATATCTTCTTCATTCGTGGTGTTTGGTGATTTACCATCTAAAAGTAATGCAATGTGGAACACTTCACGCGCATCACTGGTTAATAACACTTTGCCTTTAAATTCTGGATTCCATAAGTCAGCCCAGCTTGTAATTTTGCTTGGGTCAATATCATCCGCATTCACGCCAATACCGGTTAAGCCATAAACGTAAGGTAAAGAATATTTGTTATTTGGATCAAATTCCTTGTTTAATAAATTTGCTGGAATTTGTTTAAAATTACTTAATTTGCTGTGATCAAGCTCTTGTAACATACCTTCTTTCGCCATTTTATTAACGTAATAGCTTGATGGGAAAACTAAATCATAACCACTACCTGTACTAGAGGTCAGCTTCAATTTAGCATACATTTCTTCATTACTTTCAAATGTTGAATAAATCACTTCAATGCCGGTTTCTTTGGTAAATTCCGCAACCAAATTAGATGGCACATAGTCAGTCCAGTTATAAACATAAAGTTTTTCAGCAGCAAATGCCGCAGAAGTTGCGACGAATGCGACGGCAGACAGACAAAGAGATTTAATGTATTGAACAGCATTTTTTTTCAATTTATTGACCTCCTCAGGACAATCAAAATAAACCTTAAGTAATCGTTTACTTGTATAAACTTGGGGGAGTATAGCACCTTTTTAGCAAAAGGTTTGACATATTTTCCCATCAGGGTAAGATTCCCTCAATTTCAATTTTATGTTAATAAATTAGACATCAATCATGCTCGAATTCGCTCATCAAGAACATATCAAATCTTATTATTTCGACAGCCGAAACCAAGCCTTCGAATTGCCGCCTCTCACTCAGCAAGAAGAAGCGGATGTTTGTGTTATTGGTGCGGGTTTCTTCGGTTTATCCGCAGCCCTTGAATTAGCAGAAAAAGGCAAGAAAGTCATTGTGTTAGAAGGCGCAAGAGTAGGATTTGGTGCTTCCGGCAGAAGTGGCGGTCAAGCTATCAATGGTTTTGAAGAAGGCATTGACGAATATATTGGTCAAGTGGGCTTCGATAAAGCGAAAAAACTTTGGGATATGTCGCTAGAAGCCATTGATATTATTGATGAACGCATTGCGAAATATGGTATTCAATGTGATTGGAAAAAAGGCTATGCCACATTGGCGCTGAATGAACGTCGAATGGACGATCTCATTGAAATGGAAAAAGCCAGCCACGCGACTTTTGGCTATGACAAGATGCAACTTTGGGATAAAGCCAAACTTAAACAACATTTAGGCAGTGATATTTATGTAGGCGGCTTATACGATAGTAATTCTGGCCACTTACACCCATTAAACTATTGCTTAGGCTTAGCAAAAGCTTGTTTAGATTTAGGCGTGCAGATTTACGAACAATCCCCTGTTGTGGATTTAGTAGAAAAATCAGGTTGTATTGAAGTCAAAACCGATAAAAGTGCGGTCATTTCTCAAGATGTTATTTTAGCGACCAATGCCTATATCGATGCACTACCAAAATCCATTCATCGCGGCATTAATCGTAAAATTTTGCCGGTAGAAAGCTTTATTATTGCGACTGAACCTTTAGATCAAGCCACGGCTGATTCCGTGATCAATAATGGCATGTCTGTTTGCGATAACAATATCTTGCTCGATTACTATCGCTTGAGTGCGGATAACCGTTTGTTATTTGGTAGTGACTCAAGCTCAGAAAAAGATATGGTGCAAATTATGCGTGGCAATATGTTGCATGTTTTCCCACAGTTAGAAAATGTCAAAATTGACTATGGCTGGGCAGGGCCAATTGATATGACAATGAACGCAAGCCCGCATTTTGGTCGTATTTCACCGCATATTTACTTTGCACAAGGTTATTCTGGACACGGTGTCGCACTCACTGGACTTGCAGGACGCATTATTGCAGAAGCAATTTTAGGTAATGACGAACGTTTGAGAATTTTTGAAGGGTTGAAAGTCCCTTCGTTTTACGGTGGAAAATATCTTAAAAACTTAGCCACCAAGATCGGCGTACTCTATTACAAATTCCTCGATCGTTATC
>CAUQGU010000038.1:0-17649 GCA_963517645.1 uncultured Haemophilus sp.
AACAAATGGATTTAGAATTTCATAAATTGAAATTACCCAATGAGCTTTCTGGAGGTCAACAGCAACGTGTCGCATTAGCCAGAGCCATGGTCACTCGTCCAGATGTAATTTTATTTGATGAACCGCTTTCCAACTTAGATGCCAAATTACGCGAAAGTGTACGTTTTGAAATTAAGCAACTCTCAAAACAATACAATTTGACTAGTATTTATGTGACTCACGATCAGGCTGAAGCCCTAACCATGTCAGATAAAATTATTGTGTTAAATAAAGGTACTATTGAGCAAATTGGCTCTCCTCAAGATATTTATCATCATCCTAAAAACCGCTTTGTGGCAGATTTTATTGGCATTGCCAATATCACAGAAGCCAATGTAAAAAATATCGGTGATAACCTTTATGCTGTTAGTTCTATTTTTGGCGATTTCACCGTATTTTCAGAGAAAAAACCGGAATCAGAACGAATTTATATTTGCTTTCGACCGGAAGACATTGAATTGTTACCAAACGCACAAACGGAAGCGGAAAACCAAATTACAGTAGATATCATTAACACCGCTTTTATGGGCAATATCACGGAAGTGCAAGGCATCATTAAACGTAATGATGAAGAGAAAAAATTACGTCTTCAACTAACAAAATGCCCGAATTTGAGCGATAAACTCACCTTTACGATTCCCCGCCATGCGATTAAATTCTTGGAGTCCGTAAAATGAAAAGTCTCAAAAATGATGTAAAAGCATGGTTATTGCTATGCAGCGGTTTAGGTACGATCCTATTTTTAATGGGATCTACGTTCTACATTGTCGTCTCTCAAAGCCTTGGTTTATACAGTATGGGCGGGGAAGAAAGCCAATTTAGTTTGGAGTATTGGCAAGCCGTATTAAATAGTCCTGTATTCCAAAATTCGTATATTTATTCCGTAAAAGTGTCTTTATTAGGGGCGATTTTATCCATCATCGTGGCTTATCCCATTGCCATGTGGTTACGTAAAAAATTACCAGCCAAGGTAACAATTATAACCATCTTGCGGGCGCCTATGTTGGTACCAGGATTAGTTGCAGCCTTCTTGTTCGTCAATATGATCTCTTACCACGGCATTCTTAATGAGGTATTTGTTTATTTAGGCATTTGGGACGAACCGAAAACCATACAAAATGACGAATTTGGTTGGGGGGTAGTGATTTTACAAATGTGGAAAAACATTCCCTTTGCTTTAATTCTTATTGGTGGCGCGGTCAATTCACTGAAAACTGATTTATTAGATGCGGCGGCTAATTTAGGTTCGAGTCCTTGGCAACGTTTTCGTTATGTGATCTTTCCACTAACCTTAGGTGCGGTACAAGTTTCCTTTATTTTAATATTTATCGGCGCACTCGGTGATTTCGCCTTTTATAGTATTGCAGGTCCTCGTAGTACCTATTCTTTAGCACGTTTAATGCAAATGTCTGCCTATGAATTTGAAGAATGGAATCAAAGTGCGGTCATGGCATTAACTATTATGTTGACCTCTGCCTTCTTCACCATCCTAGTGTCATTATTGATTAAACCATTAGCCGTCAAACGTGGAGAAGTCAAATGAATAGTTCCGCACAAATCACAACGAAAAATGGTCGATTAATCGCACGTATTTCCTTAATTTTCTTTATTCTTGCTAATTTTATTTGGTTATTCTTACCCTTTTTAATGGCAGGTTTATGGTCATTGGTAGATCCCGCTAAACCGTGGAGTTATCCAGATATTTTCCCTCAATCATTATCTTTTGAGCGTTGGAAAATTGTATGGGAAACCACCTCTTTACCTGAAGCAATGTTTAATAGCTACACCATTGCGCCTACGGTTTCTCTGATCACGATTTTACTCTCTCTCCCAACAGCTTATGCATTTGGACGTATGGAGTTTAGAGGTAAAAAATTAGCCGAATTATTGACACTGATTCCATTGGTTATTCCAGGCATGATTATTGCCCTATTCTTTAGCCGTATGTTATTGGATTTAAATATTAATAATCCATTCATCGGTATTGTTATTGGGCATGTTGTACTCACGTTACCTTATGCTATTCGGATTTTATCCGCGGGCTTTTCTTCTGTCCCACAAGATCTCATTGATGCTAGCCGTGACTTAGGTGCATCTAAATTTACCGTTTTCAAAGACGTGTATATGCCGATGTTAAAACCCAGTTTTTTAGCATCAATTATTTTCTGTTTAGTGAAAAGTATTGAAGAGTTTGCTATCGCTTTCGTTATCGGCTCACCAGACTTTATTACCGTGCCAACCATTTTATATTCCTTCCTCGGTTATTCTTTTATTCGTCCGAATGCAGCCGTTGTATCGATTATTTTGTTGGTACCAAACATTATTTTGATGATGATTATCGAAAAATTGTTGAAAGGGAATTATCTCTCTCAATCCACAGGAAAAGCATAATTTTCACAAGGAGCATCTTATGCAAAAAAATATCCGTAAACTTTTATCCATTGGTCTTACCGCTGCTGCCTTAGCTGTCAGTAATTTTGCTTCAGCTTCCACGGACTTAAGTGGTAAATCTTGGAGTGAAATCGAAGAACTGGCCAAAAAAGAAGGAAAATTGACAGTTAGCGTTTGGTATTTGCAGCCGCAATTCCGTAATTTTGTCAAAGAATTTGAAAATCAATACGGCATTAAAGTCAAAGTACCTGAAGGCACCTTGGACGGTAATATCAATAAACTGATTGCTGAAAAAAATCTAGAAACCGGCAAAATGGATGTGGTTGTGTTAAATGCTGACCGTTTAGGCAACGTAGCGAAAAATGACATTCTTGTAAAACTCAATAACTTACCAAATTTCGATAAATTAAATCACCACTTACAAGGTGTTGAATTAGGCGATATGGCTTTAGGTTACTGGGGTAATCAAACCGGTCTAGCTTATGATCCTATGCGAATTAAAGAAGAGGAATTGCCACAATCTTGGGCAGACATGGAAAGCTATATTGATAAAAATCCAAAAAAATTCGGCTATTCAGATCCAAATGGCGGCAGCTCGGGTAATGCCTTCATTCAACGAGCTTTAGTGTACATCAATGGTGATTATGATTATCGTACCGATAAAATCGATGAAGCACAAATTGCTAATTGGAAGAAAACCTGGGATTGGTTCAGTAGTAAAAAAGATGCGCTAATCCGTACCGCTTCGAATGCTGATAGTTTAACCCGTTTAAACGACGGTGAGTTAGTAATTGTCTCCGCATGGCAAGATCACTTGTTCAGCTTGCAAAAACAAGGTGCAATTACTGACCGTTTAAAATTCTATGTACCAAAATTTGGAATGCCTGGTGGTGGTAATGTTGTAACCGTAGCAAAAAATGCGCCGAACCCAGCCGCATCACTTGTTTTCGTGCATTGGATTACTTCACCTGAAGTACAACAAAAATTAAACCAAGAATTCGGTGTTCGTCCACTCAATAGTGAATCTGGTTTGAAAGATACTATTTTCTTCTCAACACCATGGCGTAAAGCCGAAATGGAAGCCTTCACGAAAGAGGTTATTTCGAGATAAACAACAAACCGCACTTTAACGTGCGGTTTACTTTTATAGGCTAATAAAGTGCGGTCAGTTTTAACCACATTTACAACCAAACAAAATAAGTCATGCTGCCGATAATGGCGATACAGAATAGATTTAAAATCAAACCGACTTTCGCCATATCAAGTTGTTTCACATTGCCTGTTGCAAATACAATAGCATTTGGCGGTGTGGCGATTGGTAGCATAAATGCACAACTTGCCCCACAAGCGATAATTGCGGCTAAAGCGATAGGCGGTAAATTCATGGATTGTGCCACTGAAATCACAATTGGCATAATCAATGCAGCACTAGCGGTATTCGATGTAAATTCCGTTAAGAAAATAATAAATGCGGTTATCACAAAACAAAGCACCCAAAGTGGTTTGGTTTGTACAAATTGAACGATACTATCCGCCATAATCTTACTGGCCCCCGAATCTTTCATCACGATACTGAGTGTTAAACCACCACCGAATAAAACGAGCACGCCCCATTCAACACGCTCTTGAATTTCTTTCCAACTCGCGACACCTGAAACACAAATAAAGATCACAACGCATAGTGCAATCACGGTATCAAAGTTTTCGATTTTTTTCGGCAATTCAAGGAAAGCCGTAATCCATGGGTTTAAGAGAGAGCTGAAAAGTAACATAATCGCCATACCGATAAAGATCATTAAGGTAATGATATTTTTTCGATTAAAGCTGACTTTCTCAAGTGATGGATTAAAATCCACAGAAAAGTCTGGACGTAAAATCACCCATAAAGAAAAAATCATTGAAGGCACAAGTAAGATCATTACTGGGAAACCGTAGCCTAGCCATTCCGTGAAGGTCACTTGAATTTGAGATGCCAAAATGGCATTCGGTGCACTTCCCACCAAGGTACCAATACCACCGATACTGGCACTAAATGCCATGCCTAACAATACAAAGGCGTACAATCGATGGTTTTTCTCTGCATTGATACCTTTTAACATCCCCATCGTGAGCGGTAACATCATCGCCGCCACAGCGGTGTTGTTAATCCACATAGAAAGGAACGTAGTTACGGTGAAAAGGTAGGTAATAGAAAGTTTTAAGTTTCCTTTGGCCAAACGAATAATGTAATTCGCAATAATCTTATCTAGATTCTGAATTTGCAACACCGCAGCCACCACAAATCCCCCAAAGAACATATAAATAATTGGGGTAGAGAATGGTGCGAGCGCTTTTTGTGTATTAATCAAGCCTAATCCTATGGCCACGACAGGCACCATAAGGGATGTCACGGTAATATTAAAGGCTTCCGTTAACCATAAAATACCAATAAAAATCAGCAAGGCTAGCCCGCGATTCTCTTGAGCAGAAAACGGCAGTATTTTGATTAACACCAACATGAAGACAAAGTCTAAGGCAAGAATAATGAGACTTTTATATTTAGAGAGAAAGGTTTGTTGAGTTTGCATATACAATCTCCTATAAAACGATAGGGGAGATTATTAATTAGCATTTAACAGAGAAAATTGAAACATATTTTTAACAAATTTGTGATGCGCTTCAAACTATTTTTTCTAAATAATAAATTTCTTTTCTACAAATCGCCTCAAAAGCATTTCTAGCTGATTTCGAGTATAATTTTTAAAAACAAGAATTAAATGAGATGGAGAAGATAAATGCACGAAAATAAGGGTGTAGCAATTCAGCTTTGTGATAAAGATTTCCTTGATAATTTTAACCCAGATTTCCTTGCTTTATACGATCTCAATACTTGGGATAAATCCATGGGCTCACGGGATCGACTTAACCTCGTCAAAGAAGCCTCTGTCGATGCCATTCTTGTTGATAGTAGCCTATCCTACAATTCTGACAGCTTGCTTTGTTGGGGAGCCGCATTAAAAACCGAAGGGTATCTAATTTTAGAAGCTATTGAGCATTGCTACCCGCAAATACTAGCAGACAACTTAGAAACGCTTTTTGACTACCAACCTATATCAGAGAAATCTCATATTTGGTTTTTGCGTAAAAAACCACTTGCTGACCAAGAAAGTCTTAAACAAAATCTCAGCCATCAACTGCTCAACCATCCAATTACGGATTACCGAGTACAAAACGCACTTAACCAATTAGAGCAAAGCTATCCTTATGATGATTTAGCTGCCTATACTCGCACCCAAATTTATAATACACAAGAGTTGACCGACGCTGCTTTAAGTGCTTGGAATAATTATTTTTTTCGCGCTCCTAAAGCTAATATACATTACTTTAGCACTCTACAAAGATTAAGTGCGGGAGATTATCATCGAGGATTTTATCAACGAGAATCTATTCTCTACAATAAGCATTGCTTGCGCAGTAGAATTCCTCCCTCCTTAGAAATATTAGATAAACAATGGAAAGGTGAACCACTTTTTAGTAAACGCCTAATTGTATGGAGTGAATTCGGTTTTGGTGATGAAATTATGTTCTCGCAATTGGCTCACTATCTCAAAAGCCAACAGCCTAAACAATTAATTTTTATCGTCCAGCCACCCATTGTGGATATAATCAAATCTCATCCTGATATTGATATCGTAATAAGTTCTGACGAATGGCATGACCAGCATATTGAGTTTGATTATTGGGTTTATCCTCATTCAATTTTAGCTCATGTAACGGAACCATTTGATACTCTACCTAAACGCATACCTTATTTATTTTCAGATCCTACACTTAGTACCCAAATGGCTCAGCGTATAAATAAAACGGAAAGATTGAAGATTGGCTTGGTATGGCGAGGCTCTCCAGATCACGAAAACGATATCCATCGTTCAATTCATGATTTAACACAAGTTGAATCGTTATTATCCCAAACATCTCATCATTGGTTCTGCCTACAAAAAGATCTCAATGAGGCGGAACACGACCTTATGGAGCGTTATCAAATACCACTTATTGGATCAACTTGTCAAAATTTTAGTGATACTGCTGCAGCGATAGCAAACTTAGATCTCGTGGTGACTGTGGATACTTCTATTGCACATTTAGCTGGCGCGATGAATATCCCCACTTTTTTAATGCTCGCATTTATCAAAGATTGGCGCTGGGGGTTTAAAGAAAATAATCTGTGGTATCCATCCATAAGAGCTTTTCACCAACGTGCCCCCCTATATTGGCCAACCGTCATTGAGGAAGTTATTGAAGCCATCAAACAATTCGCTTCTAAATAAACAACAAACCGCACCTAAAAGTGCGGTCTGTTTTGCTTTCGTTTTTTATTGTTGCATGCGAGCTTGAATACGTTCTGGCAATCTTAATCCAACGAGAGCAACAAGGACAATGGTCCAGAATAAGGTCACATACACAAGGGCTGAACCAAGTCCGACTCTTTCGCTGAGTGCGGCGGCAATCACAGGAGACACACCACCGCCAATCGCGGCGAAGTTGTAGATGAAACCAATACCTGTACTTCGCATTTCAGCCGGGAAGAAAGTCGCCATATATTTTGGTACTAAACCGGCAATCCCTAAGTTAGTTGCAAGTAAGAAGAAGAGCAACGCACCAAGCGCTAATACATTATTTTCTGGCAAATAGAATACTGGGAAGAGGAAGAAAAGTGATAACAATAAGCTATATACAAAGGTTTTCTTCTCACCCAATTTATCCCCAATAAAGCCTGCAATTAAGGTACCAATGAGGATACCAAAGCCTGCCCAGAACATTAGTGATTTCACATTTTCAGCATAGCCGTTTTCTTTGAGGTAAAGTGGAAGCAAGCCCACTACCGGCCAGTTTACGGAGAAAATTGAATAGCAAACTAAGAAAATAATTAAAGTAATTGGTAATTGTTTTTCAGTGAATAAGTCAGTAAGTGGAACTTTATTCACTTTACCTGCAGCTTTCGCTTGTGCCCATTCTTCACTTTCAGGTGCATGGCGACGAACATAGAGCACTAAAGCGACAGGAGCCAAACCAATAAAGAAAGCCATACGCCAACCATAAGTTTGAGATACCCAAGGAATCACTTGAGAAGCAAGAATATTACCGATGGAAAAACCACTCACTAAGAATGCACTGGCTTTTGTACGCAAATGTTTTGGCCAGCTTTCAATGGCATAAGAGGAAGAACACGCATATTCACCTGCCATCCCCATACCGATAATCATACGGAAGATGAAAAGCCAAATATAACTGGTGGATAAACCGCACAAGAATGTGCCAACGGAATACGTGATAATGGAAACAATCATCGCCAAACGACGACCATATTTATCGGCAAAACTACCAAAAATCGCCCCACCTAATGGACGTGCGACGAACGCTGCAAGTAATAATGTAGATGTTTCCGTGGTGCTCATAGCGAATTCTTTTTGAATATCTAAAAGCACATAAGTGATAAGCATATAATCGAAGCCATCAAAAACATAACCTAACCAAGCCGCAAATAACGCTTTTTTTTGCGTAGGACTGACTTCTTTATACCATGGTAATGATGTTGCCATAACAACCTCCCTTCCTTGTATTTGAGAATTTTGTGGTATAGATCACAGAATTTAAAATCACTGCTAATTTCTGCTTGCATAAATAAAGATAAGACGTATGATGTCTTATGTCAATCAAAGAGAATGAGAGCTGGATCACAAATTCAGAAAATAGATTAGAAAATGAGAACAGAAATGAAAAAAACAAGTAAAAAAGAAGCAAGTCTCGTTTTGCAGGATAAAATCAAATCGCTCATCATTAAACAAAATCTTAAATCTGGCGATTTGATGCCAACAGAAAATGAACTGATTGAACAGCTTGGTGTGAGCCGTTCCAGTTTACGTGAAGCCATTAAATCTTTAGAAGCGCTACACATTTTAGATATTCGCCATGGTGTTGGTACCTTTGTGAGTGAATCCTCTCTTGTGCCAATGATTCGCGGATTAAGCTTTCACACCCAACTAAATTTGCATAATGATCATAATCAGCTAATTAATATTTTGGATATTCGGGAAATTTTGGAATACGGTTTTGCTCCAATGGTGTTGGGAAAAATTAGCCAAGAACAGACCGCACTTTTGCAAAAATCAGTAGCCAATATGGAAAAAAATGCCCGTGAGCAAAAATTTTCCCCAAAAGATGAATACCACATTCATTTAAAACTTTATGAACCATTAAATAACCCGTTACTGATTCAGTATTTAGATGCGTTTTGGCAAATTTATCAGCAAGTAGAAAAAGGCTTACCGCCACCAACACTTTCTCCTGAAAAATCAGCCATGCAGCATCGCGAATTAATTGATGCCGTAGAAGCACATGATTTGGTACGCATGCAACGCGCGATCTTGCAATATTTCCAAAGTATTCGCCAACGCTTACAACAAGGAGGGCATGATGCAAACTAATGGATTAAACATCGCCTTAATCGGCTGCGGCTTTTTTGGCGTTCAGTTGGCTTCTGCATTTGACAAAGCCCAAGCAAACTTAATTGCAGTGACCGATATCAATCCTTCTCTTGCACAAAAACTCGCAGACCAATACGGTAGCCAAGCTTTTTTTAGTGTAGAAGAAATGTTGGCTGAAACCAAACCGGATTTAGTCGTCATCGCCACGCCAAACTATGCCCATTATTCTCCAGCTATTTTGGCTTTAAATGCGGGCTGCCATATCTTTATTGAAACGCCTTTTACCTTAAGCTCTTCTCAAGGCCAACATTTACGCCGTCTTGCCGAAGAAAAAGGCAAATTCATTTTTGTGGGCCATTTGGAACGTACGTTACCTGGCATGTTGAAAGTCAAAGCGGCTTTAGAACAAGGAAAATTAGGCCGCATTACCGTAGCCCGTGCTATGCGTCAGCGTTGGATTGAAAACCTACCAAACAAAGAATGGTGGAAATTAGATGCCAATCTTACGGGCGGCGAGCTCTTCCATCTCATTCATGAACTGGATTTACTCTGTTGGTTATTGGGGGATATTGAGGCGGTCTTTGCTCAAGCGGCTAATCAAGCGCATCACGATACGCCAGACAGCCGTGATGTGTTGCAGTTGCTATTACGTTTTAAAAATGGCGTGTTAGGTTCGCTCGAAATGGGCACGGCTTATCGATTACACCAATGGGGCATTCAAATTCATGGTGAAAATGGTGTGATTGAAGTCAATTTCTTTACCTCAAGTGTCACATTTAATTATCTAGATGGAAAAATAGAACACGTTGATTTATTTGATGAATTTGAGGCTGATTTATCTTTACGCGAAAGTGCCAAAGGCACCCAGCAATATAATGTCACCCACGCACCTTGCCAACTTTGGTTAAGCCGAGCGGCTGAAATCGAAGTGCAAAGCGTGGTAGAGCACTTAACGCAAGGAAAAACCAGCCCATTAAGTCTATGTTTAACTGAAGCCATCGAAGTTGCAGAAGCAGCGAAGCAATCCATGGTAACGGAAAAACAAATCTCAGTGAAAAAATAAGGAGTTTATTATGATGCGATATGGTGTTGTTGGCGTTGGCTATTTTGGTGCAGATTTAGCTCGCTTCATGAATGAATTTGATGATGCACAAATTACTGTAGTATATGATCCTGAAAATGGTGAAACTATTGCTCAAGAATTACAATGCGTAGCGGCAAAATCTCTTGAAGAATTAGTCACTTCCCCTGATGTGGATTGTGTGATTGTTGCCACCCCAAACTACTTACACAAAGAACCGGTCATCCTTGCCGCGAAAAACAAAAAACATGTTTTCTGTGAAAAACCAATCGCCTTAAGTTATCAAGACTGTGACGACATGGTGCGTGCTTGCGAAGAAAATGGCGTCACCTTTATGGCTGGCCATGTGATGAACTTCTTTAACGGTGTTCACCATGCCAAAGAATTAATCAATCAAGGTGTGATTGGTAAAGTGCTTTATTGTCACACTGCTCGTAACGGCTGGGAAGAACAACAACCAACCATTTCATGGAAAAAAATCCGTGAAAAATCTGGCGGCCACTTATACCACCATATTCACGAATTAGACTGCGTACAATTTATTATGGGTGGTATGCCAAAAACCGTTACCATGGCAGCCGCCAATGTTGCACACAAAGGCGAAAACTTTGGTGATGAAGACGATATGATTTTTGTCACCATGGAATACGATGATAATCGCTTCGCTGTTCTAGAATGGGGTTCGGCTTTCCGTTGGGGTGAACATTATGTATTAATTCAAGGGGAAAAAGGCGCGATCAAACTTGATATGTACAATACCAAAGGTACCCTTCGTGTAGATGGAAAAGACACCTATTTCCTCATTCACGAAACTCAAGAAGAAGATGATGATCGTACCCGTATTTACAACAGCACAGAAATGGACGGTGCGATTCAATACGGTAAACCAGGCAAACGCACACCGCTCTGGTTGAGTTCTATCATGAAAAAAGAAATGCGTTATTTAAATGATATTCTCCATGGTATGGAACCAACTGAGGAATTTGTAAAATTACTCACTGGTGAAGCAGCACGTGCCGCTATCGCCACTGCTGATGCGTGTACCCGTTCTCGTTACGAAAACCGCAAAGTTGATTTAGCAGAAATCATCGGTAAATAAAAATAACGTAAAAATAAACCGCACTTTGGTTGAGAAATCAAAGTGCGGTTGTTTTTTATGACCTTGTAAAAAATAGATTGAATTCTTACGCCAAAAGCTGTAATTTCAATAACCTATATAGATTAGCAATAGGAATTTTCTATGAAAAACATTTTAACTAAACTCATTTTTATTATTGGATTAGGTGCTATGCTTTCTGGCTGTGCAACCTCCACACTTTGGACAAACACAAATGATCTTGCAACTGGCGATAAAATCGAAACAGTAACAAGAGAGAAAACTATTGATAGCGATGAAATTATTGCATTAGGACAAGATAAAAACTCTGGCAGAGTGCTCATTTTTGGAAAAAAATATCTTATTCATTTGCATGAAACAAGCTCAGAAGAAATTCAAAAACTGACCAATGCTAAATTCAGTAATCCTTTTTATATAAATAATGCCATCGAAGTTATATCGAAAGATGATACAGAACTCAAGTATGTGAAAGCTGATTTTTCATTACAATACAAAGTAACGAATGAATTAGAAAAAGGAAAAATGAAGAAACTCGGCTTCATGTGTAATGAGGCTTCCTGTGCTAAAAACTTAGAACTTACAGGTGATATTTATTCATTAACAAACAAAGCACAAATTCATCGCCCAAGTAAACAACTAGCTAAATCATTACCGTTTAAGTTAAAACAACAAACATCAAATATAAGATATAAAACCTCTTCTCAAGCAGAAGGCGTAGTAAAAGCTGTGGGTCTCACACCTTTAGCGTTACTCTTAGATGTTGTGACTTTACCGATACAAATTATGTTTTTAACCAACAACTAAGTTCCAGTTTGAGTCTTTGGATACCTAAGCGGTCTAATTTTTAGCTATATCATTTCTATCTAAAAAATGACCGCTCTTTACTTTCTAATCTATCCCTAGTTTTCTGTTGCTGCAATTTTATTCTTTGGCGGTATCGGTGCAAAATAGCCAATTACTAGTAATAGCAAGCCTACGACAATAAACGAGACAACTCTTGCCACGCCACCACTATTACCCAATTCAACCAAGAACAATGATATTTCCATTAAAGATGACAAAAACTGGATTATTTCAAAGCACTTACGGTGATAACCGCTCTCTCTCCCATTTTCCATCATTGAATAAATAACAAATTCTGTCATGTAAACGACTTGGACGACCTTGCCAGAATTCGATGCGATCAGGAATCACAAGATAGCCACCCCAATGTGGTGGGCGTGGGACATTTAATGGGTGTTTTGCTGCAATCAGAGCAGCTTTTGCTAATAAAGATTTGTGACTAGAAATGACCGCACTTTGCTCGCTGGCCCAAGCGCCAATTCGGCTGGTGTAAGGGCGCGTTGCAAAATATTCATCTGATTGTTCAGGCGAGGTTTTTTCAGCTTTACCCTCAATACGAACAGAACGTTCTAATTCAGGCCAAAAGAATGTTAGGGCAACGAAAGGATTATGCTCTATGGAGCGACCTTTTCGGCTGTGATAATTCGTAAAAAATACAAAGCCTTGTTCGTTCACTTCTTTCAACAGCACCATTCGACTTGTTGGCCGACCATCTTCATTGACTGTCGCAACATTAACACCTGTTGGCTCGTTTACTTTGGCGGTAATCGCTTCGTTGAGCCATTTTTCAAATTGTTTTATGGGATTGGGATCGCAATCATGCTGAGAAAGCGCCTGTTTGCAATAATCCTCACGAATATCATGTAAGTCCATTTTCTTTCTCCTTTTGCTTGAAAACAAAAAGCCCTTGCAACTGCAAGGGCTAGTATAGTCCGTTAATTATTTACCATCAACACTCACACCATAAAATGCATCGTAGCCGAATGGACTTTGTACGTAGCCTTTTACGCGAGGACTAAGTGGTGCGAAACCAATAGAGTGAGCAACTGGAATCCATGGTGCTTGTTCATGGAAAATCACTTGTGCTTGTTTATAAAGTGCTGCACGTTCTTCTTTATTAGTTAAGCCAATCGCTTTATCTAATAAGGCATCAAATTCTGCATTTTTGAAACGAGCAAAGTTTGAGTTGCCAGCGTTAGCACTTGCAAGTAATGGAGAAAGGAAGTTATCTGGATCACCGTTATCACCTGACCAACCGAAGATACCTGCCGTTAATTCACCTGCTTTAGCACGTTTTTGATAGTCTGCCCATTCAAACGTTACTGGATTTGCTTTTACACCAACTTTTGCCCAGTCAGCCATCACAAGTTCAGCCATACGTTTTGGATTTGGGTTAGACGCACGCACCACTGGTTGAATCCAGAAGTCCGTTTCAAAACCGTTTGGATAACCTGCTTCCGCTAAAAGCTGTTTCGCTTTCTCTGGATCATACGGATAATCTTGGATTTCGTCGTTATAACTCCAAATTGTTGGTGGCAATGGGTTTTTCGCTGCAGTACCTGCACCTTGATAAACCGCTTCAATAATTGCTTTTTTATCTACAGCATAGTTCAATGCTTGGCGTACTTTCGCGTTATCAAACGGCGCTTTTTCTGTATTGAATGCGATATATGCCACGTTCAAACCTTTTTGTTCCAAAAGCTGTACTTTCGGATCAGTTTTCATTTTGGCTAAATCCGCCACATTCGGGAAAAGAATTAAATCACAAGAACCCGCTTGTAACTTCGCATAACGTGTAGTCGCATCGGGTACGATACTGATAACTAAGCGATCAAGTGGTGTGCGACCTTTCCAATAGGTTTCATTCGCCACATATTGTGCCGCTTGGTCAGTTTTGTAATCCACAAAAATAAACGGACCTGTACCTACCGGTTTGTTATCGATTGTTTCTGGTTTACCCGCTTTCAACATCGCATCTGCATATTCAGCTGAGTAAATAGAGATAAAGTCCATCCCCAAGCTTGCTAAGAAAGTCGCATCTTTTTTATTCAAAGTAATACGAACGGTATTGTCATCCACTTTCTCAACTGATTTTAATAAATCTGGGAATTTCATTGCTTTGAAATACGGATAAGTCCCTTTCGATACGTTGTGATAAGGGTGGTTAGGATCTAACTGACGTTGGAAAGAAAAGACCACATCATCCGCATTAAAATCACGTGTTGGCGTAAATTCTTTTGTCGTATGGAATTTCACCCCTTTACGCAAATGGAACGTATAAGTTAAACCATCGTCACTGATCTCCCAGCTTTCAGCCAAGGCTGGCTCAAGGTCAGTTGAACCTTTTTTAAATTCAACCAAGCGGTTATACACTTGTTGTGAACTCGCATTGTATGATGTGCCTTCCATTACCAATGCAGGACTAAAGCCAAGTGGTGCTTTTGCCGTACAGTACACAAACGTGTTATTGCCTGAAGGTTTTGCTGTTTCTGCTTTCGCAGTTTCTTTTGCAGCAGAACCAGATTGATCACAAGCCGCTAAAAACAAACTAGCAGCAATAAGAGTTAAGGTCGCTTTTAATTTCATAAGTTTTCCTTCTTTAATCGGGCAAAACACCCAAACATGAATATAAAATTTTACCTAAGATATAAGCAAATCAAACTTTTACGAAATAAGAAAAAGATCTTTCTTATAACAAATTAGACTAAGGCATTCAATATCAGCATTTTTTCCGCAAATGATCCCCGTCTGTTTTATGCAAATAGCTCAATATCCAAACTAATGCGATCGCAAAAACAGAAGTCGTCAGAAACGTGTAACTGAAAGCATGTTGTAATGCTTCGCCTTCGTTACCAATGAATTGACGGTATAACGTTAAAATAATGGATGCCACCGCGATACCAAAGCCGATACCTACTTGTTGTACAATACTCAGTACTGTTGAACCTACACCGCCTTGTTCCTGTGATAGATCCCCGACCGTGAGTGTATTAATCGAAGTGAAAATCATCGACATACAGGCACCATACCACATTAAATTACATATAATCCACGTCGTTGATGATGAGGAATCAAGCCATGACATCGAAACCGTAGAACCTGCCATTAAGAGTGAAGACAAAATCAACGTCGTTTTATAACCTAATGCATTTAAAATATGCCCGATAAAACGTTTGAATACCACTGACATCAATGCAATGGGTGCAAGCAACCAGCCCGACACTTCAGCTGAATAGCCAAAGGAAAGTTGGAACATTAATGGCAATAAAAACGGCACTGCCGAACCGGAAAGACGGATAAAGATATTGGCTGCAATGCCTAATCGGAATGTTCTTGTATTGAAAAGAGATAAAGGCAAAATGGCGCGCTCATTACCTTTCGCATAAAAATAATAAGCTATCAATAATGCCATGCCAATCGCTAATGCACTGTATGTGGTTATGCGATCACTATGACTTTCACCGAGTAAATCAAGCCCGAGCGTTAAACCCACTAAACCAAATGCAAAGAGTAAAAAACCCGTCCAGTCTAACTTATTCGCATTGCCTTTATGATTTCCCATCACTTTAGCCGCAGCCCAAAAACCTAACATACCAATAGGAATATTGATTAAGAAAATCCAATGCCATGATGTATGCACAACAAGCCAACCACCTAAAATCGGGCCAAGAATCGGGCCGATGAGTCCTGCTGTTGCCATTAAATTCCAGGCATTAATTAATTGATTTTTCGGTACCGTTTGAATAATCGCAAGACGAGCGACAGGCATCATAAATGCACCACCGATACCTTGGATAATTCGTGCGAGCACAAGAGTTTCGAGAGAAGTGGCCATCGCACAAGCGACCGAGCCGAATACAAAGGTGAAAACAGCAGAGCGGAAAACAGTGAGTGTACCGAATTTAGCCGCTGCCCAAGCAGTTAAAGGAATAAATAAGGCAACGGCAAGAGAATAGGCGATAATCGCCATTTGCATTTCAAAGACGGGGATTTGTAGATCTGTTGCAATAGTGGGTAAGGCAGTATTTAAAATAGTCGCATCCAAGCTTTGCATAAACAAAGCCATGGAAGCCACCCAAGCCAGCCCTTTATAGTGCTGACTTTCTATTACTGCGTCTTTTTCCACCATTGATAAATAAACTCAGCGATCTGTTCAATATGATTAATATCTAATAAAGTGCGGTCAGTTTCAAACGAATAATCTGTTGCTAAAGCCAACACGTTTCCATCTAATTCCGGCAAAGGCTTTATCATCTCTTGTCGATGCAACAGAATCTTTGGAATAGGTTCTTCTTTAAATCCTTCCACCAAAACTAAATCCGTTAAATAACGATCAAATTGTTGGCTTAAATAAGCTAACGAAACCGGCGCTTGAGGTGTTTCTGTCATTAATGCCCAACGAGTATCACAAGCCATAATAACTTGTGCAGAACCTGCCTCTTTCATTCGCCAACTGTCTTTTCCTTCTTTATCCACATGAGCGTTGTGATGGCTGTGTTTAATCACTGAAACACGTAGGCCTTTTTTAATTAATTGAGGCAGCAATTTTTCCAGCAATGTGGTTTTGCCACTACCGCTGTAACCTGTAATGCCAAGAAGAGGAAAGGGATTATTCATTGTAAAAACCTTAAGAAAAATGACCGCACTTGATAAAACAAAACCCCGCAGGACGGGGTTTAGCTATCAAAATCCATTAGGTGAAGAAAGTATAGCAAGGGGAAACAAAATAGCAACTTTCTCACGTCTCCTGAATTATTTTAGGAATGTTACACCTTGCACAATTCGTTTAGCCGCGGCAATTGGAAGCTGTCCGATAAAGGTAATTTCTTTATCGCCCATGACTTCACTATAAATCGTGTATGCCCCTTGTTTCCACGTGTTTTCTGTTGCGGCAGCGCTATCCGCTTTGTTGACATAAAGTGTAAAAGTGAAAAGACCATCACTAAATAACGCATTTTCAATTACTTCACCATCTATCACATCATGATTTTGACGAATTAAATCAAAACCTTGCGGTAACCAATCCGTTTTCCAATTGACTGCAAGAGATGACTCTTGTTTGCTTTCATTTAAAAGTGGCGGCACTGACACCTTATTAAGGTAATCTGTCAAACCACGTAGACGGTCATCGATATATAACGTCACGACACGGAACTGATCAAGTAACTTGCCTTCGCGATCAAGCATATCGCCACGCAATAACAAACCATTTTCTTCATCTAAGAAAACAAGGTATTGATAGCGAAAATCGTCTTTTGGCACAATACGAATGGTATCAACAAATCGGCCTGCAATTCGGTCTTTTCCAAGCTTAATAAAATCATAATTCTGACTCAGCTTGCTAAAATCAGTGCGAATCACTGCCGGAAGCGCATCCACAATCTCACCACTGTTAATCGTGAAAGCACGTGAATCCGGCTGGAAATAGCTGACTAAATTACCGCGCTGGATGATTTCTTGCTGTTCACCATCTAATGTCACCAACTGTGCATACACTTTTTGCCCTTGTTTAATATGGCGATAACGGAACGAGTCCATATTCGTTGGTGTAGTTTGCACAAAAGCAATCTCATAATTTAAATCTCGCATGGCTTGCGACATTTTATTTAATGACTGAATTGGCTCTTCTGCAAATGCCGTAAAAGGTAACAGAAATAAGCCTAAAAGTGCGGTTAATTTGAGAAACGTTTTTTTCATAAATAAATCAATTGATC
>CAUQGU010000039.1:0-17559 GCA_963517645.1 uncultured Haemophilus sp.
CTGCCGCCGTTGTGCGGCAGATTTTTCTAATAAAGTATAATGAAAAAATATAGTTTCTTTTTACTCGCCTTATTTCCAACCTTAGCAATTTCTGCTCCGTCGCCGGAATTAAGCACAGAAATTGATAAACAAGTAAAAATTGCTGAACCTGAAAAACAGCGAGAAAATCTACCGCACTTAGCGGAAGAACAGTCCTACTCAACACGAATTAGTCGTGAAGAATTAGAGCAAAACCAACCGCTCACCACTCAATTATTATCACAAGCGATTTATTCTCGTGATGCTGATTTAATTGAGAAATTATTAGAAGTGTATCAAACCTTTCCTGAGCAAGATCCGATTTTAGTGCTATTTGCACAAGGAAAAGTGGCGGCATTAAATGATGACCAGGCAACTGCCATTGATAAATATCGTGAAGTGTTGGCACAAAATCCTAATTTAAATCCGGTGCGGATTGAGCTTGCAATCGCCTTGTTTAATCAGAAACAAGATGGTTCAGCAAAGGCTCAATTTGACAAAGCTAAAACGGCTGAAGATTTACCGGCACCGGTGATGGAACTCATTGACACTTATTTATCTGCTTTGAATGAGCGTGATAGCTGGAATGTGGATATCGCCTTTAATTATGTGCGAGATACAAACGTGAATAATGTGGGCAGTGGCAAGCAAGTTATACTTGCAAATGGGGGCGTTTTAACTCGAGCTGATGATATGATGCCACAAAGTGCTCATGGGCTAGCATATTCCTTAGATATTTCTCGTGACTTTAATTTATGGGGTTCGAATTATCTTTCAGTCGGTAATGAGTTTTTTGGTAAAAGCTATTGGGATAATCATGAATATGACGATCTTTCTAATCGTACATTTATTGGTTATGCCTATAAAACTTCAAAACAAACTTTCCGCTTAAAACCTTTTTATGAAAAACGTTGGTATGGTGGTGAAAGTTATCGCTGGGGAAATGGTGTTCGTCTTGAACTCACACATTGGCTTAATCCAAATTGGCAAATTGCTTTAGCCGGCGAGTTTGCTAAACAGCGTTATTTTGATAGCCAAGTATTAAATGGTAATAATAAGCTTGTTTCTGCCACCTTATTATGGATGCCTAATCCTAAACGCTTTTTCTATTTAGGTTCCGATTTTTCTGCTGAGAGAACCTTAGTTCGCCAATATTCTTCAGACAGTAAAAGCTTGCGCCTAGGTTGGGGACAAGAATGGAACTGGGGCGTCTCTTCGCGTTTAGGACTTTCTTTAACACAACGTGAGTACAAAGATATCGCCAAACTTGCAAATGTTGATTTGTTTTCTTTTGGAAAAATTCGTAAAGACAAAATCTACGGTGTAAATTTAAGTCTTTGGAAACGAGATTGGCACTTGTGGGGTATCACGCCGAAAGTCGTATTCAGTTGGAAGAAACAAGATAGTAATATTCCAGAAATGTATTCTTATACCCAAAAGAATGTCAATCTGATTTTTGAAAAAACGTTTTAGTCGTAAATAAAATGTTATTTCTAAAACAATCTTAAAAATAACCGCACTTTGAATAGTCAAAAGTGCGGTTATTTTTTTATTGGGTTTCATGATTTTTTACTATATCTGTCATGGCAATAAGATAGGTTTTTTATATTAAGATCTTTATTTTTTATCCATTTTTGTCTTCAAAATAGAATAATTGCAAAAAGTTGATAAAAATATTCAACTTTTCATTGTATCTGCTTGTTTTTTTTTTTTTTGAGTAGTATTGCGCTTGGATTTATGAAATTAGCTTTTTTTAAAGTAATTTATCCTTATGTTTTATGTTGGTTTTTAGAATAAATAGACTTTTTTATTTCCTTATTTTATTTGTGGTCAATAAGTGTCTTGTTGTATTTTATAACCATAAAATTTCTATGGTTAATAAAGGAAGTGGAATATTTTTCTAAAAAACAATGGTTATCTATTTGTTATTAATTATGAGAGGACTTTCTATGAAACCAATCTTCAAAACAACCGCACTTGCGGCATTTGTGGCTTTATCTTTGACAGCCTGTGGCAGCTCATCGAGTTCTAATGACTCAAATTCTATTGCTGCTCAAGTTGAAGTTCAAAAAGCGAAAACGTCAGAGCAAGCAAAACGCATTGCAGAGAATTTAAAAGACAGTGCGAATAAAGCAAAATCAGCTGCAGAACAAGCAAAAAATGCAGCTAAAAAAGCAAAAACCTTAGCAGATAAATCTCAATCAGAAGTAGATGCGTTGAAGAAAAGTATCTCATCAACAACAGATGCAACTAAAAAAGCCGCATTAGAGAAAAGTTTAAAAGCGAAAGAAACCGCATTAGAAAGTGCTAAAAAAGCATTATCTGATGCCCAACAAAAAGCAGAAGAAGCGCAAAAATCTTTAGATGCGCATAACGCTGCAGTAGCAAAAGCGAATAACCAAGTCGTCGAGTTACAAAAAGCAGAAGCTAAAGCGAAGGCAGATGCTGAAGCGAAAGCAAAAGCCGAGGCAAAAGCCAAAGCGGAAGCTGAAGCGAAGAAAAAAGCAGAAGAGCAAAAACGCTTAGAAGAAGAGGCGAAAAAGAAAGCTGAAGAAGCGAAAAAAGCCAAAGATAAAGCAGAAAAAGATCGCTTAGAAAAAGAAGCAAAAGAAAAAGCTGAAGCTGCTAAACGAGCAGAAGCGGAGAAAAAACGCTTAGAAGAAGAAGCGAAGAAAAAAGCAGACGCAGCTAAACGAGCTGAAGAAGAGAAAAAACGTTTAGAGGAAGAGGCGAAGAAAAAACCGAATAAACCGGTTGTTACGCCAACTGTTCCAACACCTACAACTGGAACAGACTTTAATTCGACCAAAACAGTACATGGTAAAGAGTGGCGTTATATTGATATGGGGAAAAATAAAGATCCTTGGGGCCCTAGTAATGGTGAATACACTTATGCACCAGAATCTCTGAGTAATCTTCCGCCTCATGTAAATCTCCCTGATGGCTCAGGTGTTGTTAATTTTAATAAATTGTCAGGTAATAAATTAGGCAAGTTCTCTGGTAAAGCAACCGATCAAGATTATGTTGTTTTTGATGAAGCGGCTAGAAATGGTATGAATTATATGTTCGTCAATCAACCATATTCAACCTACGGCGTGCTTTATACCCCAACAGCAGAAGATCCAAAACGACTTGCTACAAGACACGTAGCTTTTGTGAGAGTGAACGAGGATGGAAGTAAATTCACGGGTAATGCAACTTATAAAGGTGGTGTAATTGCTCAGATTGGTGCTTATGAACGTAAAGCAGATGAATGGTCTGAGGGGGAAAAAGATAAAATTACCTATGATAGAAAAGAAATGATAAAAGATGACGGCTCTGTCACGGTTAATGTCAAAATGAATGGAACAACCGGAAAGCCAATGATGGATGGTGTCATTAATAGTAAAGCCATTGGTCAAATTAAATTAGGTACTCAGGAAGTACTAGATCAATCTGCTCATATTGGTTATCCAGATCCAGTAATTATAAGAAAGAATAACCATGAGGCTAGAGGAGTAGCTGTTCATGCTAAAACAACTGGACAATATGCCGCAACATTTGGTGGTAAAAATTATTCAGAGGTTGTTGGTATAGTAGGGTTAGAAAAATTTGTCAGCCACTCGACTATTGATAAAAATGACCATACTGAGGGTTTAGGTGAAATTAAAGAGGGTGGTAAAACATATGTCATTGAAAAATATCAAGCTACTTTCGGTGCTAAAAAATAACCCTTTCTTTTAATCACGTTCTGCCGCCGTTGTGCGGCAGATTTTTCTAATAAAGTATAATGAAAAAATATAGTTTCTTTTTACTCGCCTTATTTCCAACCTTAGCAATTTCTGCTCCGTCGCCGGAATTAAGCACAGAAATTGATAAACAAGTAAAAATTGCTGAACCTGAAAAACAGCGAGAAAATCTACCGCACTTAGCGGAAGAACAGTCCTACTCAACACGAATTAGTCGTGAAGAATTAGAGCAAAACCAACCGCTCACCACTCAATTATTATCACAAGCGATTTATTCTCGTGATGCTGATTTAATTGAGAAATTATTAGAAGTGTATCAAACCTTTCCTGAGCAAGATCCGATTTTAGTGCTATTTGCACAAGGAAAAGTGGCGGCATTAAATGATGACCAGGCAACTGCCATTGATAAATATCGTGAAGTGTTGGCACAAAATCCTAATTTAAATCCGGTGCGGATTGAGCTTGCAATCGCCTTGTTTAATCAGAAACAAGATGGTTCAGCAAAGGCTCAATTTGACAAAGCTAAAACGGCTGAAGATTTACCGGCACCGGTGATGGAACTCATTGACACTTATTTATCTGCTTTGAATGAGCGTGATAGCTGGAATGTGGATATCGCCTTTAATTATGTGCGAGATACAAACGTGAATAATGTGGGCAGTGGCAAGCAAGTTATACTTGCAAATGGGGGCGTTTTAACTCGAGCTGATGATATGATGCCACAAAGTGCTCATGGGCTAGCATATTCCTTAGATATTTCTCGTGACTTTAATTTATGGGGTTCGAATTATCTTTCAGTCGGTAATGAGTTTTTTGGTAAAAGCTATTGGGATAATCATGAATATGACGATCTTTCTAATCGTACATTTATTGGTTATGCCTATAAAACTTCAAAACAAACTTTCCGCTTAAAACCTTTTTATGAAAAACGTTGGTATGGTGGTGAAAGTTATCGCTGGGGAAATGGTGTTCGTCTTGAACTCACACATTGGCTTAATCCAAATTGGCAAATTGCTTTAGCCGGCGAGTTTGCTAAACAGCGTTATTTTGATAGCCAAGTATTAAATGGTAATAATAAGCTTGTTTCTGCCACCTTATTATGGATGCCTAATCCTAAACGCTTTTTCTATTTAGGTTCCGATTTTTCTGCTGAGAGAACCTTAGTTCGCCAATATTCTTCAGACAGTAAAAGCTTGCGCCTAGGTTGGGGACAAGAATGGAACTGGGGCGTCTCTTCGCGTTTAGGACTTTCTTTAACACAACGTGAGTACAAAGATATCGCCAAACTTGCAAATGTTGATTTGTTTTCTTTTGGAAAAATTCGTAAAGACAAAATCTACGGTGTAAATTTAAGTCTTTGGAAACGAGATTGGCACTTGTGGGGTATCACGCCGAAAGTCGTATTCAGTTGGAAGAAACAAGATAGTAATATTCCAGAAATGTATTCTTATACCCAAAAGAATGTCAATCTGATTTTTGAAAAAACGTTTTAGTCGTAAATAAAATGTTATTTCTAAAACAATCTTAAAAATAACCGCACTTTGAATAGTCAAAAGTGCGGTTATTTTTTTATTGGGTTTCATGATTTTTTACTATATCTGTCATGGCAATAAGATAGGTTTTTTATATTAAGATCTTTATTTTTTATCCATTTTTGTCTTCAAAATAGAATAATTGCAAAAAGTTGATAAAAATATTCAACTTTTCATTGTATCTGCTTGTTTTTTTTTTTTTTGAGTAGTATTGCGCTTGGATTTATGAAATTAGCTTTTTTTAAAGTAATTTATCCTTATGTTTTATGTTGGTTTTTAGAATAAATAGACTTTTTTATTTCCTTATTTTATTTGTGGTCAATAAGTGTCTTGTTGTATTTTATAACCATAAAATTTCTATGGTTAATAAAGGAAGTGGAATATTTTTCTAAAAAACAATGGTTATCTATTTGTTATTAATTATGAGAGGACTTTCTATGAAACCAATCTTCAAAACAACCGCACTTGCGGCATTTGTGGCTTTATCTTTGACAGCCTGTGGCAGCTCATCGAGTTCTAATGACTCAAATTCTATTGCTGCTCAAGTTGAAGTTCAAAAAGCGAAAACGTCAGAGCAAGCAAAACGCATTGCAGAGAATTTAAAAGACAGTGCGAATAAAGCAAAATCAGCTGCAGAACAAGCAAAAAATGCAGCTAAAAAAGCAAAAACCTTAGCAGATAAATCTCAATCAGAAGTAGATGCGTTGAAGAAAAGTATCTCATCAACAACAGATGCAACTAAAAAAGCCGCATTAGAGAAAAGTTTAAAAGCGAAAGAAACCGCATTAGAAAGTGCTAAAAAAGCATTATCTGATGCCCAACAAAAAGCAGAAGAAGCGCAAAAATCTTTAGATGCGCATAACGCTGCAGTAGCAAAAGCGAATAACCAAGTCGTCGAGTTACAAAAAGCAGAAGCTAAAGCGAAGGCAGATGCTGAAGCGAAAGCAAAAGCCGAGGCAAAAGCCAAAGCGGAAGCTGAAGCGAAGAAAAAAGCAGAAGAGCAAAAACGCTTAGAAGAAGAGGCGAAAAAGAAAGCTGAAGAAGCGAAAAAAGCCAAAGATAAAGCAGAAAAAGATCGCTTAGAAAAAGAAGCAAAAGAAAAAGCTGAAGCTGCTAAGCGAGCAGAAGCGGAGAAAAAACGCTTGGAAGAAGAAGCGAAGAAAAAAGCCGACGCAGCTAAACGAGCAGAAGAAGAGAAAAAACGCTTAGAAGAAGAGGCGAAGAAAAAACCAAATAAACCGGTTGTTACGCCAACTGTTCCAACACCTACAACCCAAACAGACTTTAATTCGACCAAAACAGTAAATGGTAAAGAGTGGCGTTATATTGATATGGGATCATCTCATCAAAACTGGGGTAAAAATGGTGAATTAATTTACATGCCAAACAGTAATAATCATAAATTAAATTTGATTGGTGCTGGAGTGGTTAATTTTAATAAATTATCAGGTAATAAATTAGGTAAGTTCTCTGGTAAAGCAACAGATCAAAAGTATGTAGTTGCTTCTGAAGCTGCAACAAAAGGTATGAGCTATATTTTTGTTAATCAACCTTATTCAACGTATGGTATTCTTTCTACACCAACTAAAGAAAAACCCAATGAGTTAGAGTATCAGCTTGTTGCATTTACTCGAATTCAAGATGGGCAAAGCCAAGTAAAAGGAAATGCCACTTATAAAGGTGAAGTTATTGCTCACCTAAGAGCTTATGAAGTTGAGCCGACGTTTCTCTTTGAAGACTCATATTATTTAAGTAAACGAGCTGATTTTGTTAAGGATGATGGAACGGTACTAATCAATGTGAAAATGGATAATAAAACACAAAAACTTATGATGGATGGGGTTATTAATAGTAAATCTGTCGGTGAGATTAAATTAAGTCGCCAAGAAGTTATTGATGCCTATACTCCTGGATCTAAAACAAGACGAGAAGCTTTTGGGGATGTAATCCATTCTAGAGGAAAAGGCAAATATGAGGCAGTGTTTGGAGGAAAAGATTATTCAGATGTTGCAGGTCTTGTTCGTTTAGAAAATGGTCCTACTATCGGTAATTTTGGCAAAAATGAACATCCAGGAGTAGGCGAAATTAAAGAAAATGGTAAGTCTTATGTTATCCAGCATTATGATGCAACTTTTGGTGCAACTAAAAAATAACCCTTTCTTTTAATCACTTTCTGCCGCCGTTGTGCGGCAGATTTTTCTAATAAAGTATAATGAAAAAATATAGTTCCTTTTTACTCGCCTTATTTCCAACCTTGGCAATTTCTGCTCCATCGCCGGAATTAAGCACAGAAATTGATAAACAAGTTAAAATTGCTGAGCCTGAAAAACAGCGAAAAAATAACCGCACTTTGAAGCATCAAAAGTGCGGTTATTTTCTTTAGTGTTTTACAACGATGGCTTTAATTAAGCTTGAGTTGCTTGGATCGCGGTTAATGCGATGGTGTAGATGATATCATCCACTAATGCACCACGAGATAAGTCATTAACCGGTTTACGCATACCTTGAAGCATTGGACCTACAGCTACTAAATCAGCAGAACGTTGAACCGCTTTATAGCCGATGTTACCCGCGTTGATATCAGGGAATACAAATACGTTTGCTTGACCTGCTACTTTAGAGTTTGGTGCTTTAGACGCTGCTACATCTTTCATTACAGCTGCATCGTATTGTAATGGACCGTCGATTAATAAATCAGGACGTTTTTCTTGTGCAATACGGGTAGCTTCTTTCACTTTCTCTACAGATTGACCAGAACCAGAAGTACCGGTTGAGTAAGAAAGCATTGCCACTTTCGGATTTAAACCAAATGCTTTTGCAGATTCAGCAGATTGGATTGCGATTTCAGCCAGTTGTTCAGCGGTTGGTTCTGGGTTTACAGCACAGTCACCATACACTAATACTTGGTCTGGTAATAACATGAAGAATACAGACGAGATAATTGAGCTACCTGGTGCGGTTTTAATGATTTGCATCGGTGGACGAATGGTATTTGCAGTGGTGTGAACGGCACCAGAGACTAAACCATCTACTTCGCCCGCTTCTAACATCATGGTACCTAATACAACGGTGTCTTCTAATTGTGCGCGTGCTTGTTCTTCCGTTAAACCTTTAGATTTACGTAATTCAACCAAACGAGCAACGTAGTTTTCGCGTACGTCAGCTGGGTTGATGATAGTCACATCAGCACCTAGAGTTACCCCTTGTTCTGCAGCGACTTTTTTCACTGATTCAGGATCTGCTAACAATACTGATTTTGCGATACCGCGTTCTGCACAGATAGCTGCCGCTTTAACTGTACGAGGTTCATCACCTTCTGGTAATACGATGGTTTTACCTGCTTTGCGTGCTAAATCAGTTAATTTAAAACGGAATGCTGCTGGAGAAATACGAGCTTCACGAGCAAGTGGTGCAGCGATTGCCGCAGCTAATGCTTGTGCATCTAAAGCCTTAATTTTGCCTGCTTGTGCACCAAATACACCTAAGATGTCAGTGTTATTCACACCGCCAAACTCTGAAGCAACGGCTTCTACTAATGTGCCTTCTTCATTGTTTGCCACTAAGATAATTTGTGCATCTAAGGTTTGCGCAATCGCGAAGTTTAAGCTATTTGCAAAAGGCGCTTGAGCTGAAGGTTGAACACCTTTAACAACCACTAGATTTGCATTTAATGCTTGGAAATCAGCCACGATTTTTTCTAACAACACGTCTTTTTGATTATTTGCGATTAATGCTTGAGCTACTTTTACATCTTCTACTGCATTGAATACGACAGCGCTTGTTGTTTTAGCTGCGTCTAGTGCTGCTACTAAATTTGCTTCTGCGCTAGTTGGAATAAGAATAACTGCTTTAGTCATTTTGATATACCTTTTAATGAATGAAAAAACCTGCTGATTTCTCAGCAGGTTTGAAGGAAGTTGATTAGCCCGCTAAACGTGCTGTATCTTGTGCAATTACTAATTCTTCGTTAGTTGGAAGAACGATCGCTTTGAATGCAGAGTCATCAGCAGTGATTACGCCTGATTTGCCAAAGCGAGCAGCAAGGTTACGTTCTTTGTCTAATTTGATGCCGAATAATTTTAAGTGGCCTAACGCTAATTCACGAACGTGAGCAGAATTTTCACCGATACCACCCGTAAATGCGATAGCATCTAAGTGATCATCACCTAAAACCGCCATGTATGCACCGATGTATTTCGCTAAACGGTAGCTATAAACATCTAATGCACGTTTTGCTTCTGGTTTAGAGGCGTCGTCATAGTTATCTTCTGCATAACGACAGTCGCTCGTTACTTCAGTTAAACCTAAAAGACCTGATTTTTTCACTAAGGTCTCTTCGATTTGATCCATTGACATGCCTAAGTTTTTGTATAGATAGAAAACGATCGCAGGGTCGATGTCACCACAACGTGTACCCATCACTAAACCTTCTAATGGGGTTAAACCCATAGAGGTGTCGATACATTTACCATGACGAACCACAGAAACAGAACCACCGTTACCTAAGTGACAGATGATTGCGTTTACTTGGTCTGCTGGTTTGTCAACGTATTCAGCGACTTCACGAGAAACGAAGTAGTGGCTGGTACCGTGTGCACCGTATCGACGTACGCCGTGTTCTTTGTAAAGTGAGTATGGAAGTGCATATAAGTATGCTTCTTCTGGCATGGTTTGGTGGAATGCTGTATCAAATACGACAACGTTCTTATCTTTTAAGTGTGGGAATGTTTTGAATGCTTCACGGATACCGATTAAGTGAGCAGGGTTGTGAAGTGGTGCAAATTGTGCAGCATCTTCAATACCTTTAATCACTTCATCTGTTACGACAACAGATTGAGTATATTTCTCACCACCGTGAACGATACGGTGACCAATCGAGGTGATAGAGTTTTTAAGCTCATCAGTCATAATGTTTGACGCAATGAAGTTAAGCGCTTCAGTATGCGCTGCACCAGCACCTAAATCTGCGCTACCTTTTTCACCGTTAAGTTTCCATTTTATACGAGCTTCAGGAAGGTAAAATGCTTCTGCTAAGCCTGATAATTTTTCTTCACCTGTTGCAGGATCAAGGATTGCAAATTTTAATGAAGAACTACCACAGTTAAGGATGAGAACAAGTTTTGACATAGGAACCCTATTTTTGATTGAGGTTAATAAAAATCCATTCAAAAGAACAGACTACAAATCTTACATAGAATACACCTTTTGGCGTATAAAATAAATTAACTGGAGGGGAAAAATACGACCTTTTATTAGAAAAGTTGAAAATTTCAACAGTTTCTAGTTAAGGATGACAATGAAACCCAAACTAGAGTATTATAAGTGCGGTTATTTTCTAGGATGTTTTTATGTCATCATTTTTTTCAACCTTAAAACGTGGGCAAATATATTTGCAAACGTGGCCATTAGAAGCGAAGCTCGGCATGATTTTTCCCGAAAATCGCATTATTAAAGCCACAAAATTTGCACAGAAGTTTATGCCTTTTATGGCGGTATTTGCGGTGGTTTGGCAACAGCTTTATGCAAAGACAGATCTTACTGCATTGGCACTTGCTATTTTGACCGCACTTTGTGCGTTAGTGATGCCATTGCAAGGCTTATATTGGTTGGGAAAACGTGCAAAATCACCGCTAGAACCGCAAAGTTCTCAGTGGTTTTATGAGATTAGTGAACGTTTAAGAAAACAACATGAAAGTTCGCCAACCATGCAAGATAAACCGACATATCAGCACTTGGCAGAAGTACTACAAAAGGCACAGCAAAAATTAGACAAAGCATTTTGGCAGGAAATCTAGCCAAGGGCCCAAATTTAATTGACGCAAACGTTTTCCTTTTGTTGTTTTTTTATGTAAAATACTGCGGTCGCAATAGCGACCCTTTTTAATTGAGAGACTATTTAATGATTGATTACATTATCATTGGCATCATCGCATTTTCGATTATCGTGAGTTTATTACGTGGGTTTGTGCGAGAGGTGATGTCCCTTGCAAGTTGGGTCGTTGCATTTATTGTCGCTAGCCAATTTTATCCTTATCTCGCCACTTATCTTACTCAAATCGAATCTGACTACGTGCGTAATGGCACAGCAATCGGCATTTTATTTGTTTTAACCTTAATTGTAGGTGGCATTGTTAACTATGTGATTAGCCAATTAGTGGATAAAACAGGACTTACCGGAACAGATCGTGTTCTCGGTGCGGCATTTGGCTTAATTCGTGGTGCGTTAATCGTAGCTGCGATCTTATTCTTCTTGGATACCTTCACTAACTTTGAACAAACCGATTGGTGGAAAGAATCAAAATTAATTCCTCATTTCGGCTTCATTATTGAATGGTTCTTCCAACAACTACAAGCAAGTTCTAGTTTTTTAAACTCAACTTTTAAACAATAAGGTAGTCAATCAGTATGTGTGGAATTGTCGGTATCGTTAGCCAAAATCCGGTTAATGAATCCATTTATGCAGCATTAACGTTATTACAGCATCGAGGTCAAGATGCAGCGGGGATTGTCACAATCGATGATGAAAACCGCTTTCGTTTGCGTAAGGCTAATGGCCTTGTAAGTGATGTGTTCAGACAAGAGCATATGTTACGTTTACAAGGTCATGCAGGCCTCGGACATGTACGTTATCCAACCGCCGGCAGTTCAAGTGTATCTGAAGCGCAGCCTTTCTATGTTAACTCACCTTATGGTTTAAGCCTTGTTCACAATGGTAACTTAACCAACTCAACCGAATTAAAAGATAAATTATTTAAAGAAGCGCGTCGTCATATCAATACCAATTCGGATTCAGAGCTTCTTCTCAATATTCTTGCTAATCATTTGGATAGAGTGAATAAATACCATCTCGATCCGCAAGATATTTTTAATGCAATTCGTGCGACACATAAAGATATCCGTGGTGCTTATGCATGCTTGGCGATGATTATCGGACATGGCATGGTGGCATTTCGCGATCCTTTTGGTATTCGTCCACTCGTATTAGGTAAACGAGAAGAAAACGGTTCAGTAGAATATATGTTTGCTTCTGAAAGTGTGGCATTAGACGTCGCAGGTTTTGAATTAGTGCGTGATGTTGCACCGGGTGAAGCCATTTATGTGACCTTTGATGGTCAGCTTTATGCTGAGCAGTGTGCAGAAAGTGCGGTCTTAAATCCGTGTATTTTTGAATACGTGTATTTTGCTCGTCCAGATTCGACGATAGATGGCGTGTCTGTTTATGCCGCACGCGTTCACATGGGCGAACATTTAGGTAAAAAAATTGCTAAAGAATGGGTTGAGGAAGCAGACAACATTGATGTTGTGATTCCAGTACCAGAAACCTCGACAGATATTGCTCTACAGATTGCGAAAATTTTAGGCAAACCTTATCGTCAAGGTTTTGTGAAAAACCGCTATGTTGGCCGTACATTTATCATGCCTGGCCAAGCACAACGTATCAGTTCAGTCCGTCGCAAGCTCAATACGATTAAAGCAGAATTTAAAGACAAAAATGTGTTATTAGTCGATGATTCTATTGTTCGTGGTACCACATCTGAACAAATCGTGACTATGGCTCGAGCAGCGGGGGCGAAGAAAATTTACTTTGCATCAGCAGCACCAGAAATTCGTTATCCGAATGTGTACGGTATTGATATGCCAACAAAACAAGAACTCATTGCCTATGGGCGTAATGTTGATGAAATTGCGAAATTGATTGGCGTAGATAAATTGGTCTTCCAAGATCTTGAAGCGCTGACAGAATCAGTATGCCAAGAAAACCCAGCCATTCAAGGCTTTGATTGTTCAGTCTTTACTGGTGAATATATTACGGGTGATATCACACCAGAATACCTTGATAGCATCGCTTCTCAACGTAGTGATTCGGCAAAGAAAAAACGGGAAAAAGATGCAAGCAACCTTGAAATCCATAATGAAGGTTAAGCACATTTAAGATCGTAAAAAGCACTAATTCAATGAGAATTTAGTGCTTTTTCTTTTTGATTAAATAAAAAGAAAAATGACCGCACTTGATGTATTCAAAGTGCGGTCATTTTTATAGGCGTTTTAGTCTTTATAAAGATCGTTATAAAGCGTACTTTCAAATTGCACAAGTGGCGCGCGTTTCGTTTTACTTTCTAAATCACCGGTCGAGTAACCATTGATAAATTGAACGAAAGCCACTTTTTCACCTCTAGCATTGGTCATAAAACCGGCAAGGTTATAAACACCTTTTAATGAGCCCGTTTTAGCGATAACGTTTTTCACCAGTGGTGGATTAATTAAGCTACCACGACCACTGATTGTGCCGTCCACACCTGCAATTGGAAAGGTTTCCATTAAGTGTAATTTATCTTCATTTTTGGCAATGTATTCCAAAACAGAAAGCATGGTTTTCGGTGCAACCAAATTATGACGAGAAAGACCAGAACCATCGGCTAAAATGCTGTTACCAAATTTAATGCCTTGTTTTTGCAATACGGATTTCACTGCTAATGTGCCTAATTGGAATGAAGCAGGGCGTTTATAGTAGTTGTAGGCTACCGCTCTAAATAAGGCATCGGCAATTTGGTTATCCGATTTTTTCATCATTTTTTTCAATAGCTCAGGCAACGGTTTAGATAAATGCTGAGCGAGTTTTTGTCCTTGCTGTGGTTTTTGAGGTTGTTTTACCTGACCGGTAAATTCAATACCAAGACGTTTTAATTGACGTTGAATAATGGCGGCAGCGTAGGCATCAGGATCTTGCACGGCGAAGCTGAGCCCAAATGGTTTAGTTTGGCGTGCAATACAGCCTTTTACTTGATAGCGATTATTGTCGTGAACAACGACGTCTAACTGGCAATAACCGGCTTCTTGCTGATCCACAATATAAACTTGCCCGAAAACTTGAATAGGGAATTGAGCTGGAACGTTAATTTTGACTGTTTCACCTACAGATTGATTTGCATCTAGCTCGGCATAGAAACAGTTATTATCAATATTTGCTGCAGCAGGAGGGGAGTTAAAGCACATTGTAAGATCGTTCCAAATCCAACCTAACCCACGATCATGGCTCGCAAATACAGAGGTATCTAAAATAAGATCACCATTGATTTTCTGAATGCCTTGGTTTTTTAAATTAGCTAATAGGCTATAAAGTTGTCCACTGGTCAGATCAGGATCGCCAGTAAATTGCACAACAAGATCGCCTTCTAAAACATTATTTTGAATTTTCCCGTTACTTAAAAGTGATGTTTCAAATTGAAAGGCATCACCTAATACCAATTTAGCGGCGACAGCGGTGAAAACTTTTTGCGTACTGGCTGGCAACATAAAGGTTGAGCCATTGTAATCCGCGATAATTTGATCTTTATTGAGGTTTTTGGCAATGATACTGGCAGAAGCACCTTCAGGTAGGTATTGGGTAATAGAAGCCACATTAACTTCAGCCATAGAGGAAAAAGAAAAGCCGAGTGTAATAAATGCCGCTTTAAGTGCGGTCGAAATAGAAGATTTTTTAGTCATTTTTAGTTCTGTTATGGTTGCTATTTTTCTCAAGACGAATAATAATAAGCTCCGAACTCAATAGAGTAAATCATTTTTTATTTTTCATTGACTGCGGCAAGGTTGCAAGACGTTGTCGTGGTTTTGTTTTTACCAAATTTCAAGGAAAAAGAATGAAACAAATTCCAATGACCGTGCGCGGTGCGGAGCTATTATGTCAAGAATTAGATTTCTTAAAGAATGAGCGTCGCCCAGAAATTATCAAGGCGATAGCCGAAGCACGTGAGCACGGCGACTTAAAAGAAAATGCAGAATATCACGCCGCGCGTGAGCAACAAGGTTTTTGCGAGGGACGTATTCAAGAGATTGAAGGCAAACTTGCAAATTGTCAGGTTATCGATGTCACTAAATTACCTAATAACGGTAAAGTTATTTTTGGTGCCACAGTTGTATTAGTGAATACCGATACCGATGAAGAAGTGACTTATCAAATCGTAGGTGATGATGAGGCAGATATTAAATCAGGTTTGATTTCTGTTAATTCACCGATTGCCCGTGGTTTGATAGGCAAAGAGTTGGATGATACCGTTAATATCACCACACCAGGTGGAACGGTTGAGTTCGAGATTATTGAAGTTAATTACATCTAAAAAAACATCCCCTCAAATTGAGGGGATAACAATTATTTACGAGGCAGCTGGATTTTACCTTCCTCGCTTGGTCGATAAAGCACCAAAATATGTCCGATGGTTTGAACATTAGATGATTTGGTTTCACGAACAATCGCATCAATAATTAATTGTTTGGTTTCGCGATCTGCGCCAGCAATTTTTACTTTGATTAATTCGTGATGATTTAATGCATTATCGATTTCGGCTAATACACCTTCGGTTAAGCCGTTACCGCCAAGCATGACGACAGGGCTAAGGTGATGAGCGAGTCCTTTTAAAAATTGTTTTTGTTTTGTTGATAATATTGTCATAAGGAATCCTTTAAATAGATGAATATGAGTCAAAAAAAGACCGAAAAGAGCGGTCAGAAAAAACGTGGTTTTTCAGCACTTTTTGGTAAGTCTAGCCTTGAATTTGGCAGATTGTACCCAAATATAGACGAAACTACTACAAAAAATAGTACAAAAGAAAGAGATTATGGGAAAGAAAAAACGTTCGGCGAGTTCTTCTCGTTGGCTAAACGAACATTTTAAAGATCCGTTTGTTCAGAAAGCACATAAACAAAAATTACGCTCACGTGCTTACTTTAAGTTAGATGAAATTCAACAAACGGATAAATTGTTTAAACCGGGAATGACTGTGGTGGATCTCGGTGCTGCACCAGGTGGTTGGTCACAGTATGTTGTGAGCCAAATTGGTGGAAAAGGCAGAGTGATTGCTTGTGATATTTTGGATATGAACCCAATTGTCGGCGTGGATTTCCTGCAAGGCGATTTTCGTGACGAAAATGTGCTGAATGCATTATTAGAACGAGTTGGTGAAGCAAAAGTTGATGTAGTGATGTCTGATATGGCGCCAAATTTTAGCGGCATGCCATCTGTTGATATTCCTCGTGCAATGTATTTAGTTGAACTGGCTTTAGATATGTGTAAGCAAGTTTTGGCGAAAAAAGGCAGTTTTGTGGTCAAAGTATTCCAGGGAGAAGGCTTCGATGAATATTTACGTGAAATTCGTTCGCTGTTTAGTGTGGTAAAAGTACGTAAGCCAGAAGCCTCCCGTGGACGTTCTCGCGAAGTTTATATTGTCGCGAGTGGTTATAAAGGCGAATAATTGCTTTGATAGCTTTTCATTGTGTCACGGATGAGATAGTATTTCGTTTTATTTTAATTAACTTAAGAAAGGCAGGTTAAACCTTGAACGATATGGTCAAAAATCTAGTTCTATGGGTTGTGGTTGCAGTTGTCATGATGACAGCTTACCAAAGTTTTAACTCCAATGGCGTGAGTGACTCAACAGATTACACAACTTTTGTGTATGATGTGAGTAATAGTCAAGTGAAAGAAGCGCGTTTTGATGCGAATGAAATCACTGTGACCAAAAATGACGGTTCTAAATATATGACTGTTATGCCACCGTTGGAAGATAAAAAACTCTTAGATGACTTATTAAATAAAAAAGTCAAAATCGAAGGTACGCCTTTTGAAAAACGTAGTTTACTATCACAAATTTTGATTTCGTGGTTCCCGATGCTATTCCTTGTTGGGGTATGGATTTTCTTCATGCGTCAAATGCAAGGTGGCGGTGGCAAGGCCATGAGTTTTGGTAAAAGCCGCGCTAAAATGCTGAACCAAGATCAAATCAAAGTGACTTTTGCGGATGTTGCAGGTTGCGATGAAGCAAAAGAAGAAGTCGGTGAAGTAGTTGATTTCTTGCGTGAACCGAAAAAATTCCAAAACCTTGGTGGTAAAATTCCAAAAGGGATTTTAATGGTAGGTCCTCCAGGTACAGGTAAAACCTTATTAGCAAAAGCTATTGCGGGTGAAGCAAAAGTGCCTTTCTTTACCATTTCAGGTTCTGACTTTGTAGAGATGTTTGTGGGTGTTGGTGCTTCTCGTGTACGTGATATGTTCGAGCAAGCGAAGAAAAATGCACCATGCTTAATCTTTATTGATGAAATTGATGCGGTAGGTCGCCAACGTGGTGCCGGTTTAGGTGGTGGACATGATGAGCGTGAACAAACCCTTAACCAAATGTTAGTTGAAATGGATGGTTTCGGTGGTAACGAAGGCGTAATCGTTATTGCAGCAACGAACCGTCCAGATGTACTTGACCCAGCATTAACTCGTCCAGGCCGTTTTGACCGTC
>CAUQGU010000040.1:0-17399 GCA_963517645.1 uncultured Haemophilus sp.
GATATTACACAAAAACACCTAATTATGCAAGCTTTTTGTTCAATTAATTTCCACATACAAAAAAGTGCGGTCATTTTCCCGAATGTTTTTCAGATGAAAACACGACAAAAAATGACCGCACTTTAATATAAATGAAATTTATAGTTTGTTATCTAACATTGCAATATGTCTTGTTGCAGCAATCCAAGCACCAACATAGCCCATAATCAAGCAGCTGACTAATAAGAAGATTAGCTCACCAACGCCTAATCCATTGAGCTCAAATGTAACCGCAAAGATATCCGTCACATACTTCACCGCTGAAGTAAAGTACCCGACAATAAGGCTGCTAAACAGTGCTGCAACCAATCCGCCCAACACCGCATAAATCATGCCTGTATAAAGATAAGGACGAAGAATAAATTGATCTGTAGCACCTAATAGTTTCATCACATCAATACTTGCTCGGCTACTATAGACATCAGAGCGAATACTATTTCCGATAACAAGGAATACCGCAATGGTCATCAAGACCGTACAGAAAATTGCCACATGGGCAAATAACCACGAAAGTGCGGTCAATTTTTCCATCCAATCGTTATCTAAACGAACTTCTTGTACACCTTTAATTTTATTTAAGTTGGTACGTAATTCTGCTCGTTTTTCAGATACATTAAAGTCTTTAGACGGCTTCACCATCACGACAGCCGGTAATGGATTATCATCTAAAATTTCTAACTCTTCACCAAAACCAGACCAACTTTTAAATTCTTTCAAACTGTCTTGGCGAGAAACATAATTTAAAGATTCCACACCTTCTTGTTGACGAATTTTTTCCACCACCAAGTTAGCATCTTCTTCACTTAAATTTTTATGTAAATAGATTGTGAGTTCGCTTTCTGGATAAAATTGAGTCGTCGCTAAATGTAAATTTTTCCATAACAAATAGCTCACCGTTGGAATCGTTAAAGACACGGCAATGACTAAAATTGTTAGCAATGTACCAAATTTACGTTTTACCAAATCGCCCAAAACAGAACGCAAAGTATAGGCAGTTTGCACGCCAAAAGAAGCATCAATACGTCTTGTCATTTTTTATCCTTAATAGCGTAAATAGCCTTGTTCAAGTACAAGACATGGTTTTGGTTTTTGTTGAATTAAATTGATATCGTGTGTCGCAATTAAGACTGTCATGCCTAAACGATTAAACTCTTCAAAAAGATTAAAAATCCCTAAGGAAAGTTCATCATCAAGGTTGCCAGTCGGCTCATCCGCTAATAAAAGTTGCGGTTTATGTACGATTGCACGCGCAATATCTACTCGTTGTTGCTCACCACCTGAGATTTGTGGCGGCATATAATTCGCTTTACTACGTAAACCCACACGATCTAACGCCACCAATGCACGTGTATGCGCTTCTTTCGGGTTCATTCCCGCTATAATCAATGGCAATGCCACATTTTCTGCCACACTACGATCCGTCAATAAACGGTAATCTTGGTGAACCATGCCGATTTGGCGACGTAAAAATGGGATTTCATATTTAGACAAACGCGTAATATCATGGCCATTAAACCAAATATTACCGGCATTCGCCTTTTCCATTCCCATAATTAATTTAAGCAAGGTACTTTTACCCGCGCCTGAATGCCCAACAAGATAAGTCATACTTCCAACAGGAAGATGAAAATTCAAGCCTTGCAAGGCCGGCTGAGTCGCACCGTGATAAGCTTTAGAGACATTTGAAAATCGAATCACTTTATTATTCCTTTTTATTCTTCATTTTCGTGAACGAACAACGCTTCAATAAATTCTTCTGCATTAAATTCACGTAAATCTTCAATCTTTTCACCCACACCAATATAACGAATTGGTAAATTAAACTGATCTGCAATGGCGAAAATTACCCCACCTTTTGCTGTGCCATCTAATTTAGTTAATGTAATACCCGTTAACCCAACCGCTTCATTAAAGAGTTTGGCTTGGCTAATTGCATTCTGTCCTGTACCCGCATCTAAGGTAAGCATGATTTCGTGCGGTGCGGTTTCATCGTATTTTCTCATGACACGAACAATTTTCTTTAATTCATCCATGAGATTATTTTTATTTTGTAAACGGCCTGCCGTATCCGCAATTAAAATATCAATGTTACGTGCCGCGGCAGATTGCATCGCATCAAAAATTACCGATGCCGAATCTGACCCCGTACTTTGTGCCACAACCGGGATATTGTTACGTTCCCCCCATACTTGGAGTTGTTCTACTGCAGCAGCACGGAAGGTATCCCCTGCCGCTAACATGACTGATTTTCCTTCATTTTGGAATTTGCGAGCCAACTTACCAATTGTGGTTGTTTTACCTACACCATTCACGCCAACCATTAAAATAACATACGGTTTTTTAGTGGTATCAATAACTAGCGGCTGCGCGACAGGTTTTAAGATCTCCGCCATTTCAACTTTAAGTTGTTGGTAAAGTAATTCCGCATCTTGTAACTGTTTACGACTTGCGTGCTCCGTTAAATTCTTAATGATTTTATTAGTTGTTGACACGCCAATATCGGCAATCAAAAGCTGCTCTTCTAACTCATCAAACAAATCATCATCAATTTTTTTGCCTAAAAAGAAAGAGCGGAAACCCGCACCAATATTTTGTTTGGTTTTGAGTAAGCCTTTGACTAAACGGCTGAAAAAGCTACCTTCACTTGGTTTTTCTTGCGTTTCGGTATTGATATCTGAACGTAATTCGTCTTTAACATCGTCAACAATTTCAGGCTCAATCTTAGCTTCAACCACAGGAAGATCTTCAATGACATTATCTTGTTCAATAATGCTTTCTGCTGGCTCTGCTGTAGGAAGTGCGGTAGCAATTTCTTCTGTTTTTACCGTTTCTTCGTCAATTGTTTCAATCACCGGTGTATCTAAAACAGGTTCAATATTGACCGCATTTTCAGGTGAAATCACTTGTTCTACAATAGGTTCAAGATGCTCAACAACGACCTCTTCTGCTTTCTCTTCTTGCAGTTGTTCAGCTAATTCCTGTAATTCTTCCTGTTCAACTTGTTCTAATTGAACGTTCTCTTCAGCGTGAACAATTTCTTCCTCAGGTGAAACATCAGCAGGTTCTACAGATGGCTCTTCAATAATTGGCTCAATTTTTTGTTCTTCTTGCTTTTTATTGCGACCAAAAAGAGAGGCCCAAAACCCGCCTTTTTTCTTTTCTTCTGACATAAATTCTTCTCTTAAACACAAATCTTTAAAAAATACTGCCTATTCTAGCAAAAAATCGTCTAAACTAAGCACAATTTTCACTAAAAATCTGTTTCTTTATGAAAAAAATACAAGTTCAAAATGCCAAAGGCGAAGTTCGAATCATCTCAGGTCTTTGGCGAGGGCGAAAATTACCGGTTTTAAATGCGGAAGGTTTACGTCCAACAGGTGATCGCGTGAAAGAAACCTTATTCAACTGGTTGATGCCTTACATTGTGAATAGCCATTGTCTTGATTGCTTTGCGGGCAGTGGATCACTTGGTTTTGAAGCCCTTTCTCGCCAAGCGAAACAGGTGACGTTTTTAGAGTTAGATAAAAATGTGGCAAACCAATTAAAGAAAAATTTGCAAACGCTAAAAACAACAACTGAACAAGCTCAGGTAATCAATCAAAATAGCTTAGAATTTCTAAAACAAGCGCAAAATCAACCGCACTTTGATGTGGTATTTTTAGATCCGCCTTTCCATTTAGGTTTAGCTGAACAAGCGATTGCACTTTTAGAGGAAAAGAATTGGCTGTTACCTCATGCATTGATTTATGTTGAAACAGAAAAAGACAAACCGCTTATCGTGCCTGACAATTGGCTATTACTGAAAGAGAAAACCGCAGGCATGGTGAGTTATCGCCTCTATCAAAAAGATTAGGAAATTATTATGTTAGACATTGTGTTATACGAACCTGAAATTCCACAAAATACAGGAAATATTATTCGCCTTTGTGCCAATACCGGCTTTCGCCTTCATTTAATCGAGCCACTTGGCTTTACATGGGATGATAAAAAATTACGTCGTTCCGGCTTGGATTATCATGAATTTGCTGAAATTAAAAAACATAAAACCTTCGAAGCCTTTTTAGAAAGCGAAAAACCAAAACGTCTTTTTGCCCTCACCACTAAAGGCGGCCCCGCACATAGCGAAGTGCAATTTGAATTAGGGGATTATTTAATGTTTGGTCCAGAAACACGTGGTATTCCAATGTCTATTTTGGATAAGATGCCAATAGAACAAAAAATCCGTATCCCAATGACCGCAAATAGCCGCAGTATGAACTTATCTAACTCGGTAGCCGTTGCAGTTTATGAAGCTTGGCGACAACTTGGTTATGAAGGTGCAGTGAATTTAAATCGATAAAAAATCAGTAAAATAGCCGCTTATTTTCTAAACAAAAATAAGCAGCTTTCTTTTTGCATTTAATTTGTGATCTCGATCACATATTTATAATTTTAAGATTCCCTTTTTACCAAAACAGCAGTATAAATAAATTACATTTAGAGAGGGATCTCGATGTACCCACTTGATCTATCAAGCTCTAGTCTTTCTTGACTCTTCAAGCAAACCTTCCCCGTTGTCCTAAATAAAGAATTGGCAGTCGAATGATTTGCCCTCCATTTGTATCCCTAAAATTTAACAACTATTGCAGCAAAATTAGTTTCATCTCACATCAATAAGGAGGTTGGGTGAATGAAGTTAATTTTGAATTGGTCGAAACAGCAGTGGCTAGGCATGGATGCTTACCAAAAAAGTGCGGTCAATTTTGGCCGCACTTCCTATTTCTATCATTTGCAAATCACTAACTTTGTATTGCTATTTTCTAAATAATCTGCAATTTGTTTTGGCACATCATCAGTGAAAAGATAATCCACGTCTTTGAGCTCACCCAATCGCACAATCGCTTGTCGAGAGAATTTCGAATGATCGGTCGCTAATAAAGTTTGACGCGAACTTTCTATAATAGCTCGCTTCACTTGGACTTCGTGATAATCGTAGTCCAATAATGAGCCATCAAGGTCGATCGCACTAATCCCGAGAATCCCAAAATCTAAACGGAATTGCGAAATAAAATTAACCGTTGCCTCACCAATAATGCCCCCATCCTTACGTAAGGAACCGCCCGCCATCGTAATATCAAAGGTTTCATTTTGGCGTAATAAATGAGCAGCATTGATATTATTCGTCACAATACGTAACCGTTCATGGTTTAATAAAGCACTTGCTACAGCTTCAGGCGTGGTACCAATATCAATAAATAAGGATGCACCGTTTGGAATACGTTTTACCACTTCACGAGCAATGGCGCTTTTTTGGGAAGGGAAAAATTGTTTACGTTCAATATAATCAGAATTTTCTGCGGTAGAAGAAGGTGCCGCGCCACCATGATGACGACGAATTAAATCTTGTTCCGCAAGGATATTCAGATCGCGTCGAATCGTCTGAGGGCTTACATCCAGCTCTACCACCAACTCTTCTGTGCTGGCATAGCCTTTTTGCGTCACAAGCTCAATAATTTTCTGATGGCGTAATGATTGTTTCATATAAATGCCTATAAATTTGAATTAGCTAAACGATTTAGCCTTAATTTTACTCTGCAGAAATCCCCAAACCAATCCTAAGATAAAGCCTGAAATGTGGGCAGCGTTACCTATATTAATACCAAAAAGCGGACTAATAAAGCCAAATACAAGCCCTACCAGTAACATTGTAAAAAAGCCTTCTGGTAAGTCAAAACTATGCGGGTGCAATTTGTCCACCACCAACACATAACCTAACACTGCATATACGACGCCAGATAATCCGAAAAAGGCTGGACCGGTAAAGTAATTCTGTACAGCGCCACTCACTACGGCAGACACTAAGACCAATAATAAAAAATGGAAAGAACCAAATCGGCGTTCAATCGCGCCACCAAATAACCAGAACCACGAAAGATTAAATAAAATGTGGGGTACCGATAAATGAACGATAGCATGAGAGAAATAACGCCAGATTTCCTGATCTTCCCAAGAATAAGCAGGATAATGGAATAAATCCATAATTGGCTCTTCAAATCCTACATTCTGCAAGAGATAAATCACCGCGCAAAGTGCGGTCAAAATAAACGTAATTTTTTGTGCGCTCAATGTGCGTTTCAATACTTTTCTCTCTTCTGACGCATCAGTTTCACTATCAAATAAAGACGGCATTTGTTATATTCCTTTTTATTTTTCGTCAATCATATAAGGTTCATTATGAAAAAACAAACTATGCCGACAGGATTTAGCAGCTTCGCTTGGGGAATTGCGGCATTTTGTTTACCCATTTTACTGTGGCCTATGGCATCTTTGCTTTCTACTTCTTTTATGAAAAACCCTACACTGAGCGATTTTCAGATCGATCTTTTCTCGATTATTTTTTGGGTTTACCCCTTTGTTTTGGCTTTGATTGCACGTTTACTTTATAAGTTGCATCAGCACAAACCTAAACTTGCCGTAAAATTATTACTGCTAAGTGCGGTCATATTCTACGTCGTTTTAATCTCGGTTTGCTACATTGGTTTTAACGCTTAAGAACATAACAATACAATAGATAACAAAAAAGGGAGCTTTCGCTCCCTTTTAAATTATGTTCCTAATAATCAAAAATATAAAAAATTCCTACCTGCAATCAATTATGCAAAGTATTTTTCTAAATCGTCGCTACCGCCGATGTGTTTACCACCGATAAATACTTGTGGCACAGTTGCACGACCAGAAACCGCACGTACACTCACGATAGTTGCATCTTGACCTAATACGATTTCTTCAAAGCTTAAACCTTTATCACGTAAAAGTTGTTTTGCTTTCGCGCAATATGGGCAGCCTGGTTTTGTGAAGATAGCGATTGATTCTTGCACTTGGAAATCTGGTGCAATGTATTTCAACATGGTATCAGCATCAGATACTTTAAACGGATCGCCTGGCTCATTTGGTTCAATAAACATTTTTTCCACTACGCCATTTTTCACGAGCATAGAATAACGCCAAGAACGTTTACCAAAACCTAAATCATCTTTTCCGACTAACATACCCATACCTTCAGTGAAAGTACCGTTGCCATCTGGAATGAATTTTACATTGTGTGCTTCTTCTGCTTCTTTCCAAGCATTCATTACGAAAGTATCGTTTACAGACACAACTAAAATATCATCTACACCATGTTTTTTGAAAACTGGTGCAAGCTCGTTATAACGTGGTAAGTGAGAAGATGAACAAGTTGGCGTGAACGCACCCGGTAATGAGAAAACAACAACTGTTTTGTTGTCAAATAATTCAGATGTAGTCACATCAACCCATTGATCACCTTGACGAGTACGAAATGTAACTTGTGGGACTTTTTTTCCTTCCATATTAGACATAATGTGTCTCCTCTGTTAGTTAAATGAATTTACCTTAAAAACTTGATAGGCATTATAGAAAGTTTTGTGATATAGTCATAATCAATTAATTCTATCCTTTTAATTGACATATTCTATAAAGTGAGAACCCTATGAATATTCGTGATTTAGAATACTTAGTAGCCCTTTCCGAGTTTAAACATTTCCGTCGAGCGGCGGATTCTTGCAATGTTAGCCAACCCACTTTAAGTGGCCAAATCCGCAAACTCGAAGATGAGTTAGGCATTATTTTACTTGAACGTACGAGCCGTAAAGTACTCTTCACGCAATCTGGTATGTTACTTGTCGATCAAGCTCGCACTGTATTACGTGAAGTAAAATTACTTAAAGAAATGGCTAGCAATCAAGGTAAAGAAATGACGGGGCCATTACACATTGGACTCATCCCAACTGTTGGTCCTTATCTACTACCTTACATTGTACCAACATTGAAAGAAACTTTCCCTGATCTTGAAGTATTTCTTTACGAAGCTCAAACCCATCAATTATTAGAACAATTAGAAACGGGCCGCCTAGATTGTGCGATTGTCGCTCGCGTACCCGAAACTGAAGCGTTTATCGAAGTGCCTATTTTTGATGAAAAAATGTTACTCGCTGTATCCGACCAACATCCTTGGGCTTCAGAAAGTAAAATTGCCATGAATACCTTAAAAGGGCAAGAAATGCTTATGTTGGATGATGGGCATTGCTTACGTAATCAAGCACTCGATTATTGTTTTACGGCCGGTGCTAAAGAAGACTCTCACTTCCAAGCCACTAGCCTTGAAACGTTGCGTAATATGGTGGCAGCTAATGCAGGCATCACCTTCATGCCAGAACTTGCTGTATTAAATGAAGGCACACGTGCAGGTGTAAAATATATTCCTTGCCATTCGCCAGAACCGTCTCGTACTATTGCGCTTGTTTACCGCCCAGGTTCACCGTTACGTAATCGTTACGAACGCGTTGCAAATGCAATCAGCGAACAAGTTAAATCGATTTTAGCGAATAAAAAATAATTTATCATAAGCTGAGGAAAACCAAATGGCTGGTGTTCGAGCAATTCAAAAAGAAAAAACCCGTCGGGCCTTAATTGATGCAGCATTCAATCAATTGAGTGCAGAAAAAAGCTTTTCTAATTTAAGCTTACGTGAAGTTGCGCGCGAAGCTGGCATTGCACCAACTTCTTTCTATCGCCACTTTAGCGATATGGATGAGCTCGGATTAGAAATGGTAGATGAAGCAGGTTTAACCCTCCGTCAATTAATGCGCCAAGCTCGTAAGCGTATTGATGCAGGTGGTAGTGTGATCCGCGTATCCGTGGAAACCTTTTTTGAATTTATCACTCACAGTACCAACGTGTTCCGTTTGCTCTTACGTGAAAGTTCGGGGACTTCTCAAGCTTTCCGTACCGCAGCTGCCCGCGAAATCAAACACTTTGTCGATGAATTGGCCGAATATATTGCGAAGAAAAATCACTACTCTCAATATGTCTCTTATGTTCAGGCAGAAGGCATGGTAACCATCGTATTCACGGCAGGCTCCAATGCCTTAGATATGACTAAGGCTGAACAAGATTTACTAAAAGAGCGTGTTATTTTACAACTTCGCATGCTGGCGAAAGGCGCGGACTTCGCATCTCATAAAGAAAAAATGATGCGAAAATAGACCGCACTTTTAGACTAAAACAAAACACCCGCATCTCTGCGGGTGTTTGTTTATCTCAAGAAGGGAATTATTTACCATCCCAAGCTTTAATCGCATCTAAACGAGCTTTCACTTTGCTGCTTGAATCACCTTTGAAGTAATCTTTTGCTAAACCACCTTCAAAACCGCCGTAGTTCGGGTTAGGTAAAACGATGAATGTTTTACCAAATTTCGCTTTGTTTTGTGCCACGAAATCACGACGTTCTGCATTTTGTTTACCGTAGATTTCATCGCCGAAGTCATCGAGGTTATCACCCACATAAACGACGATTTCATAGCCTTGTTTTTCAATTTCTTCAAAACGTGCTGCTTTTGGTGATTTATCTTTTTTCAAGTAAAACGCTGAATCTTCAACACCATTAAAACCTAAACGTTTCATGTCATCAATCGTACCTGCTTTTTCATTGCTTTCTTTACGATTAGAAACGTAGAACATTTTACCGCCATGGGTATTTACATAGTTATTGAATTCTACTGCGCCTGGTACAACACCTGATTGACGAGCTTCTACCCAACGAGTCCAATCTTTACCATCAAATGGTTTGTTGTTTTGAACTTGCCAACCTGCATAAGGGCTGTTATCTAACATGGTTTCATCTAAGTCCACCACAACGGCTTTTTTCTTACCTTTTTTCACTTTAGCGTGATCAAATGCCACTTTTGCCGCATTGTATGCTTGGTAAGAAAGGGCTTGGTATTCACCTGATTGTTGAATCCAGTTAAGACCTAATACCGCTTGTTGTTGAAGCTGCGCATCTGCCTCTGCACTCTTATCTTGAGTCGCACAACCAGTTAAAATAAATGCTGACATCGCTGCAATAGCGGTAAGTTTTAATGTTGTTTTCATTGATTGTTCCTTCTGTTAAAAAGTCATAATGACGAGCAAAAGTATAACAAGCCTATTCGGGCAGTGACTATGGTTTTATCAAACTTTATAACTATTTTGTGAGATAGATCACATTTTTCATTTTTAAGTTATCCAACGAGCCCAATGAAATCATTTCAAAAATCATCTTATTTTTAACCGCACTTTTTCATCGCATTTCGCTGTATTTCACGGTAAACTATCTCTAGTTTTCAGAAATAATAGGTAATTTATGCGTCTTTTCATTGGAATTTTAGTAGGTATTCTCGTGCTATTTCAGTACGATCTTTGGTTTGGTAAAAACGGCTATTTTGATTACAAAGATGTCGCCGCTCAAATCAAAGAGAATAAAGCTGAAAATGAAAAGCTCTCACAAAGAAATCAAATGATTTCCGCCGAAATTCAAGGATTAACAAAAGGTTTTGAATCCATTGAAGAACGTGCTCGCATGGGCCATGATATGGTTAAACCAAACGAGGTGTTCTATCACATCGTCAAAGAGCATAAATAATGAACCGTGAAATTATTGCCGTCATTCCTGCTGCGGGTGTTGGAAGCCGTATGCAGGCAAATAAACCGAAGCAATATCTGAAAATCCTAGACAAGACGATTCTGGAACATACGCTCTCTGTCATTCTATCCCACCCTGCAATCAATCACGTTATTCTTGCAGTAGGAAAAAATGACCCCTATCTTTCTGAAATAACTTTATTCCCTCATCAAAACATTACCCTCGTTGAAGGGGGTGAAACACGAGCCGAGTCAGTTCTCAATGGGTTAAAAGCGATTAAAAATGACCATGCTTGGGTCTTGGTGCATGATGCAGCCAGACCTTGTTTAACACATCAAGATTTAGATAAATTACTCCAAATTGATGATGAATACGGTGCCATTTTGGCTATTCCTGCAGTGGATACGATTAAACGCGCGAATAAACAACAAGATATTATTAAAACAGAAGATCGCGCTGAACTTTGGCTTGCACTAACACCTCAATTTTTCCGTTGCGATCTATTAAGAAATGCACTTGAACAGGGACTCTCTCAAGGTGCCAATATTACAGACGAAGCCTCTGCGATGGAACTTGCCGGATTTCGACCGCACTTAGTCGCAGGAAGGAGTGATAATATTAAAGTGACACGTCCAGAAGATTTAGCTTTAGCCGAATTTTATTTAACAAGGAAAACTCTATGATACGAATTGGACATGGGTTTGATGTTCATGCCTTTGGTGAAGATCGCCCTTTAATCATTGGTGGCGTTGAAGTGCCTTACCATACCGGGTTTATTGCCCATTCTGATGGTGATGTCGCCTTACATGCCTTAACGGATGCCTTATTAGGTGCGGCAGCATTAGGGGATATTGGTAAACTCTTCCCTGATACCGATATGCAATATAAAAATGCAGACAGCCGTGTTTTATTACGAGAAGCATTCCGCCAGGTGCAAGAGAAAGGTTATAAGGTGGGTAATGTGGATGTAACTATTATTGCACAAGCCCCTAAAATGCGCCCTCATATCGATGCAATGCGCGCTAAGATTGCGGAAGATTTACAATGCGATATTGAGCAAGTAAACGTGAAAGCAACCACAACAGAAAAACTTGGCTTTACCGGTAGAAGTGAAGGTATAGCTTGCGAGGCTGTCGCATTATTACTCAAAGCTTAAATTTCAGATAAAAGAAAAGGTTGGTAAAATACCAACCTTTTTTTATTTAAATTAAATTCTTATTATTTTTTTAATAAATCGCGAATTTCAGTAAGTAATTCTTCTTGTGAAGGACCTTTTACTTCTTCTACTGGTTTTTTCACTTTGTTGATACCTTTGATCATCATGAAGATTGCGAATGCAATGATGATGAAATCAAAGACGTTTTGAATAAATACACCGTAGTTTAAAGTTACTGCTGGAGTGTCACCTACAGCTTGAGCTAACGTGATTTTCAAATCTTTGAAATCTACGCCACCAGTTAAAATACCTAATACAGGCATTACTACGTCACCGACAAGTGAACTTACGATTTTACCAAAAGCACCACCGATGATCACACCGACTGCCATGTCTACTACGTTGCCACGCATTGCAAATTCGCGGAATTCTTTAAGAAAGCTCATAAAATTTCCTTTTGTGTTGGTTTAAAAAATTAAAAGAGTGCGTATTATAGGTTTTCAGATTAAAAAGTAAACTGTTATTTAAATAAAAAATGCACTTGGTTGGAATAATTTTTCTATTTCTGACACAGATTTCTTGTCATTAATATAAACAATGACACTATCACCTTCTTCAATGGTCACCTGACGACGTGCAATGATAACCTCATTTTTACGTAAAATTGCCGCAATCATTGCACCAACTGGAAGTTTAATATCACCAATCTGTCTTCCAACCACATTGGATGTTGTCGAATCACCATGCACCACAAGTTCAATGGCTTCTGCAGTACCATGACGCAAAGATGCCACGTTTTTGATATCCCCTTTACGCACATGTCCTAATAAAGCGGAAATTGTCGCTTGTTGTGGTGAAACCGCAATATCAATGGTTCCACCTTGAATCAAATTGATATATGCCATGCGCTGAATCAGTACCATGGCTTTTTTAGCACCAAGACGTTTTGCCAGTAACGCCGACATAATATTGGCTTCATCGTCTGCACTTAATGATAAAAAGACATCGACGTTTTCGATATGTTCTTCAAAAAGTAGGTTTTGATCAGAGGCGTCACCATGGAAAACAAGGGTTTTAGAGAGTTTCTCTGCCAACACTTTTGCTTTTTCACCATCACGCTCAATGAGTTTTACTTGATACTTATCTTCTAGCTGTTTTGCAACACCAGAGGCAATATTCCCGCTGCCGACAATCATGATACGCTTGTAGGTTTTCTCAAGGCGTTGCAATTCGCTCATTACCGCTTTAATGTGTTCTGTCGCACAAATGAAGGTAATTTCGTCTCCCGCCTCAATAATGGTCGAACCTTGCGGGCGAATTAATTTATCATTACGTAAAATTGAAATGATACGGCAATCAATATGTGGCATATGCTCTTTAAAAGCGGATAACGCATAGCCTACTAATGGACCGCCGTAATACGCTTTTACGATCACAATGCTAATTCGATTATTGGCAAAATGCGCCACTTGCAACGCACCTGGATAAGCAATTAAACGTGTAATCTCATCCGTAACTAAATTTTCTGGTGAAATCAGATGATCGATGGGGACGTTTTCATCATTAAATAATTTATCTTTCTCACGCAAATATTCCGCATTACGAATACGTGCAATACGTGTTGGGGTATTGAAAAGGGTATATCCCAACTGGCAAGCAATCATATTGATTTCATCTGATGCCGTTACTGCAACCATCAAATCTGCATCAGCGGCTCCTGCATCACGCAAAACCTTGGGTGAAGAAGGGGAACCTTTAACCACGCGTAAATCATGCTTATCTTGCAAATTCTGCAAATGTTGAGATTCATTATCGACTAGCGTGATATCGTTATCTTCACTCACTAAATTTGCCGCAAGCGTTGTGCCTACTTGCCCTGCACCTAAGATGATTATTTTCATTCTGTTCTCTCCACAACCAAAGGTCGGATACCAATTTCAGCTGAATTTAGACCGCACTTTAATGCCTCAATACGGCGACAAATGGTCGATGTTACTTGTTCAGCTTCTGCCATTTTTTCGGCTGTAATCGCTGGATCTTGTTTACCAAATAACAGCCCATCGAGTAAACGTTCTGCATGCATCCCTTCACGACAAAAATGCAACACGCCTACATCTTCAAATAATGTCGCTACTTTTACCGTTTTAGTGGTTGCAATGCCTAAAGCGCCATCTTCACCGCCGAGCTCTCGAAATAATTGATGTGTTGGAAATCCGCCGCAAGCTAAGAAAAAAGCTTTATTAAAAACGATATTCCCCCCGCAGGTCATGCGCATATATTGCCATGCCTGATCAAAATTAGGATGTTCTGCATAACGTTGGGCTAAATTTATCGGCTTTAATGCTAATCTCACAACTGAAGTATCTGGCTGAAAATGAAAGGTTGCCGCAGCCACTTCTAATGCACCTGGTTCATATGCATCATCCGCATCTAAAAATGCAACAAACTCGACCGCACTTTTAGCCGAGAGCATTGTGCCCCAATTTCGAGCCATTGCGACACCATTATTTTTCGGCATTTGCTCGACAGAAATTCTGTCAGGATATTGCGCTGCAAGCTGTAAGGCTAATGCAAATGTATTATCTGCCGAGGCATCATCAATCAACCAAAGGTGACCAAGATTATTTTGCTGCAACACTGACTCTACTGCACGAATAAGCGTTTGTCCCGCGTTATAGCAAGGAATGACGACATCAATTAAAGGCAAATTCATTTAAGCTGACCGTTTTCTTAATGTTGCATAATAGAACCCATCCCCGCCATTCTCTTGTGGTAAGAATTGGATTCCAATCGTATTTTCCGTTTGTTCAAACTGCAATGGCATTAATTCTGCATCGGGTGTTTCAGCTAAAAAATGCTGTATTTGCTGACTATTCTCATCAGGAAGCACCGAACAAGTCGCGTAAAGCAAAATACCATTAGGTTTCAATTTTGCCCAAAGCGCTTTTAGAATTTGTCCTTGCAAGACAACCAATTGAGCAATATCCGTTTCTTGACGTAGCCATTTAATATCTGGATGACGACGAATGACCCCTGTTGCCGAACAAGGTGCATCTAATAAAATACGATCAAAGGATGCACCACTTAAACCTATTTCCGCAAGCCACTTCTCAGGCTCAGTTGCATCGCCACAAACGACAATCGCCTGCTGATTCAAACGGGCAAGATTTTCTTCGACGCGTTTTAAGCGATGAGCCTCCACATCAAGCGCAATCACTTTTGCTTGCGGTGCCATCTCTAAAATATGTGTAGTCTTCCCACCTGGGGCAGCACAGGCATCTAAAATTAATTCATCATTTTGTGGCTCAAGCAATAAGGCCGACCACTGCGCATTGAGATCCTGAACTGTCACCGCACCTTGTTCAAAATTCGGTAGTTTCGAGACTGAAAGCGGTTGAGCTAAACGTAAAGCATGTGGATTATCACATTCAAATGCCGCTATTTCCTGCTCTTCCAACAAAGTGCGGTAAGTTTTCGTGTTATTTTGCTGTTGATTGACCCGTAACCACATTGGTGGCTTTTGGTTATTCGCCTCAATAATTTCACGCCAATTCGGATAAGCTTTTTTGATTTTATTCACAAACCATTCAGGATGAAGCGTTTGCCAATGTTTATCTACTACAGCAAGAATATCTTCTTGTTCCCGTAAGAAGCGACGCAATACACCGTTAACCAAACCACGGAAACTATCCGATTTTAATAATTTTGTGGCATTAACTACTTCATCTACCGCCGCATGAGCGGGTACGCGCATATAAAGTAATTGGTACAACCCTACTAATAACAAGCAATGCACGATGCGGGTTTTACCCTTCAATGGCTTATCTAATAGCTTTTTTATAATATTTTCTAAACGAGGCAATACGCGACAAATACCAAAGGTGATTTCCTGTAATAAAGGCAAATCCTGTGGTTTTACCTGTGATTGTACTTCTGGAATCAACGTTGATAAGGACTTACCCTGATCTAAAACCTGCAAAATCACTTGAGCAGCGATAGCGCGTACCGAAAGTGCGGTCGATTTTCCCGTTTTTTTGCGTTGAAATACCATTAGTTTAGAACCTTACCAACTTGAAAACAATCAGCTCGACCATTGAGAAAATCTTGCACAGACATAGGTTTCTTGCCTGCGGGCTGAAGTTGCAATAAATTTAAAACGCCTTCTTTCGTGGCAATTTGGATACCTTTTTTATCGATACTTAAAATCGTCCCAGCTGGTTTATCTACATGTGGCAACACGGCAGCAGAATAAACTTTTAAGGTTTGTTCATTACCTTGTTCATCGGTTAATTGTAGAAAACTTATCGGCCAAGGATTAAACGCGCGAATATTACGTTCAAGCTGGGCTGCCGATAGCGACCAATCTAATTTAGCCTCTTCTTTGGAAAGTTTTTCTGCATAGTTACTTTGGCTATCATCTTGTTTTTCTGCAATGAATTTCCCTTCTTCCAAATGATCCAAAACATTAATCAATGCAGCTGGCGCAATTTCAGCTAATTTATGGTAAAGCGAGGCTGAGGTTTCTTGCGCATTAATATCGCAATACACTTTGTGTAACATATCGCCAGTATCTAAACCCACATCCATTTGCATAATCGTCACACCAGTTTGTTGATCACCCGCCCAAATCGAACGCTGAATAGGTGCTGCGCCACGCCAACGTGGTAAGAGAGAGCCATGCACATTTAAACAACCTAAACGAGGCATATCTAAAACTGCTTGAGGTAAAATTAAACCATAAGCGACAACAACCATTACATCAGCATTTAACGCTTTAAGCTCTGCTTGTGCTTCTTCTTTACGCAAGGATTTTGGTTGATAAACAGGAATTTGATGTTGTTCTGCTAATTGCTTTACAGGACTAGCCTGCAATTTTTTACCGCGACCAGCCGGTTTATCTGGCTGCGTATAAACAGCAATAATATTGTGATGAGAATTTAAAAGTGCAGCAAGATGTTGTGCTGCGAAGTCCGGCGTACCGGCAAAGATGATATTCAATGGTTTCATAATGTTCTACGTTATGGCGTTGATAGGAAAAGTGCGGTCATTTTATACCGCACTTTTGATTATTGTTTTGCAATTTGTTTTTTATATTTCACTAATTTTTCTTTGATACGTTGACGTTTCAACGGTGAAAGATAATCAACAAATAAAATACCGTTTAAATGATCGATTTCATGCTGAATACAGATCGCTAATAAACCATCTGCATCAAGCGTAAATTCTTTTCCATGACGATCTAACGCTTTTACCGTGACTTTTTCTTTACGGGGCACTAAGGCACGGAATCCAGGAATAGATAAACAACCTTCTTCAATACCTGTTTCACCTTCTGACGCTAAAATTTCTGGATTGATCAACACTAGCTGATTTTGTTTGTCTCCTTCAATATCAATCGTAATAATACGTTGCAAGATATCTACCTGTGGTGCAGCAAGGCCAATACCTTCTTCTTGATACATCGTATCAAACATATCATCTACAATTTTGCGAATGTCATCATTGACTTCTGCAACTGGCTCACAAACAATCTTTAGGTGATCATCTGGATAAATTAATACATTAAGTGCGGTCATATTTTCTCTTGTTTTATTAAAATTACGACGGTGATTGTATCATAGAATCAACGCTTTGCTAAAATATTGAAAACTCCATAAACAAAAACCCCAAGCCATTCAGCTCGGGGTTCTACATTCAGTACCTGGCGGTGTCCTACTCTCACATGGGGAAGCCCCACACTACCAT
>CAUQGU010000041.1:0-16703 GCA_963517645.1 uncultured Haemophilus sp.
AAATGGATATTTTGGATCCTAATCGTTGCATTTTAAAACTCGACAAAAATCAACCACACTTTTTTTTGTATTATCAACAAAATGCAGAAAGTGAACCCTATTTATTGCCTGATTATGATGCCGTGTTACCACGCTTTGGGACGACAAGCACTCAAATGGGCTGTGCTATGTTGCGTCATTTCCAAGGAAAAGGCGTCTATTGCCTTAATAAAGAACAAGCATTTTTAGCCGCTCGCGATAAATGGCGCAGTTTACAGATGTTATTGGAACAAGGCATTGCCGTGCCAAATTCTGTCTTATCGGGCTGTGAAGTTGAGCCGAAACAAGCCATTAAGCAAACAACCGCGCCAATGATTATTAAAACCTTAAAAGGCTCACAAGGTATTGGCGTGATTTTAGCCGAGCGTCCACAAAGTGCGGTCAGTATTTTAGAAACATTAAAAGATGCGAATGTGCCTGTTTTATTGCAAGATTTTGTCGAAGAGGCAAAAGGGACAGATATTCGCTGTTTTGTGATCGGTGATAAAGTCGTCGCTACAATGCAGCGTATTGGACAGGATGGCGAGTTTCGTGCAAATTTTCATCGTGGTGGCACTGCAGAAAAAGTTAAACTCACTGAAGAGGAAAAATCCATCGCCATTCGTGCAACTAAAGCCTTAGGGCTTGCGGTAGCCGGTGTTGATTTGATTCGTTCAAAAGAAGGGTTATTGGTGCTTGAAGTGAATGCTAGCCCGGGGTTAGAAATGATTGAGAAAACCAGTGGTATTGATATTGCATTGCAGATGATCTTGTTTTTGGAACAGCAAGTGAAACAATAACAGAAAAGGGCGAACTATATCATGTTCGCCCTTGTTGTTTATCCTTTTGCGTCTTGTTTAAAATCGTAATTTGGTGGTAATTCCGGCATCGTATTTTCTTCATCAAAAGGCTCGCTAGCTGGTTGATGTTGAAATTCTTTGCTATCGTGAGCCGGTTTTTCTTTACCTAATAATTGCGGTTGTAATTTGATAAAACTACTTTTATCTGAAAGCCACACATCAATAAATGCTTGTGTAAATTTTTGATCGAATTCGTGATCTAACACGGTATCATTCAACACAAAATAGCCTTTATCCGATAAAGCAACAAAATTTAAAATGTCATTTGGTGAAAAATCAGGGAAGATTTCCTGCATTTTTTTGAGCCATGCCGTGGTGTCATCTTTACTTAAATTTTGTGATTCCATTTCTTTGGTTAAAGCAATGGCGAAATTTTTTCCTTCTACTGGTTTTTCATATTTAATCGAAAACATTAATGGACGTTCATTGTTTTCATAGGAACCCGTTTCAGAATATAAGCCGACAGTATAAACATGGAATGGCCCCCATGTGTATTCAGCATTGCCGACCGGTTGCCATTGGGCAAAAAGTGCGGTGGAAAATAAGGCTGAAATGGCAGCAATAATAAATTTCAGTTTCATAGTTTTTTTCATGTCAAAAATATTGCCGTGATTATAACAAAAAAGCCCTCGAAAAAAACACAAATAAAAAGGCAGGAATACCTGCCTTTGACATCAAATTATTGGGGGAGTTTATTTTAAGCTACCCACCATATCTTCTGGACGAACCCATTTGTCGAAATCTTCGGCTGAAACTAAGCCTAAGTTAATCGCTTCTTCACGTAAGGTTGTACCATTTTTGTGTGCAGTTTTTGCAATTTTCGCTGCATTTTCGTAACCGATATGGGTATTAAGTGCGGTTACTAACATCAATGAATTTTCCAACTGTTGTTTAATGCGTGGGTAGTTTGGTTGAATACCAGTTGCGCAGTGTTCATCAAATGATACGCAAGCATCACCCAATAATTGTGCAGATTGTAAGAAATTTGCCACCATTACAGGGTTAAATACGTTTAATTGGAAGTGACCTTGTGAGCCAACGAAAGCGATAGTGGTATCGTTACCAAATACTTGCGCACATACCATGGTTAATGCTTCACATTGAGTTGGGTTCACTTTACCCGGCATGATTGAAGAACCTGGTTCATTTTCAGGAATTAAGATTTCACCGATACCAGAACGCGGGCCTGATGCTAATAAACGAATGTCGTTTGCAATTTTGAATAAGCTCATCGCTAATTGTCTAATTGCACCGTGAGTTTCCACAATCGCATCGTGTGCGGCTAACGCTTCAAATTTATTTTCTGCAGTTACAAATGGTAAGCCAGTGAATTTTGCAATGTAATCCGCTACTTTCACATCATAGCCTTTTGGTGTGTTCAAACCGGTACCCACAGCAGTACCACCAAGCGCTAATTGGCTTAAGTGTGGAAGGGTATTTCTTAGTGCGCGTAAACCAAAATCTAATTGTGCGGCGTATGCAGAAAATTCTTGGCCTAATGTTAATGGAGTTGCATCCATTAAGTGAGTACGACCAATTTTTACCACATCTTTAAATTCTGCAGATTTTTTAGCGAAAGTTCTTTGTAAACGTTCTACGCAAGGAATGGTGTGTTCAACCACTTTTTTGTATGCCGCAATATGCATTGCAGTTGGGAAAGTATCATTTGAAGATTGGGATTTGTTCACATCATCATTTGGATGGATGAATGATTTTTCACCTAATTTACCGCCATGTAAAACGTGAGCACGGTTAGCCACGACTTCGTTCACGTTCATGTTTGATTGTGTACCTGAACCGGTTTGCCAAATGACTAATGGGAATTGGTCGTCTAATTTTCCTGCAAGGATTTCATCACAGGCGGTTGCGATTAAATCACGTTTCTCAGCAGGTAATACACCTAAATCACAGTTTGCGAAAGCAGCGGCTTTTTTCAAATAACCGAAAGCTTCAATAATTTCGTGCGGCATAGAGGCTGCCGGACCAATTTTGAAGTTGTTACGGGAACGTTCGGTTTGTGCTGCCCAGTATTTATCTGCAGGAACTTGAACTTCGCCCATAGTGTCTTTTTCAATACGAAATGCCATGTGATACTCCTATCATCGAAAATAAAAATAAGTCTTGAAAATTCTAACACCTACGAGTTATGAATGGAATGTAACATAAAGGTTAAAAGTTACTTTTGTGATGTAGATCATAAAAGTGCGGTAAAAAATTTCTGTGTTTTTTCTATTTACGTTAATCACCTTGTAGATGATTTATTTTTTGCTGCTTTTTTGATAAAATCCGCCAGTTTACAAAACGATAAATGGGGAAGTCGCAATCATGGCAAAAAACGCACAATTTTATCTCTTAAATCCAGAAAAGAAGATAACAGTTGAGCAACTTGCCTGTGATCTTGCCGCTCAAGCGTGGCGTTTAGGCAAGCGAGTTTTAATCGCGTGCGAAACAGAAGAGCAAGCATTTTTAATTGATGAAGCATTATGGCAACGGGATCCGAATGAGTTTGTCCCTCATAATCTGTCAGGCGAAGCAACACAATATGCGCCGCCAATTGAGATTAGTTGGAAAGGCAAACGCAATGCCCAACGTCGTGATTTGCTGATCAATTTACAAATGGAAGTGCCAGATTTTAGCCACAGCTTTACACAATTAATTGATTTTGTACCGGTAGAAGAAACACAAAAAGCCCAAGCGCGTGAACGTTATAAAGTCCTTCGCTCGCAAGGCTGGATGCTTTCTACTGAAAACACTTAATATTTTTAACTTTAAAACCTAGGAAATTAACATGAATTTAAACGCTAAAGTGGCTTTAAGCCTTATTCTTGGCGCAAGCACCTTATTATCTGCTTGTGACAATAAAGAAAATACATCAACCCAAGTTGAGAAAGCAGTAAGAATACCTGCACCAACAGAAAAAGCAGAAAGTGCGGTTGAAAAATCAGAAGAATTAGTGGCTGAAACTAAATCATCCGAAAAGGTCGCTGAGAAACCAGAAAGCACAGAAGTTAAAGCTGACGCCAAAAAAGCAGATGAAAAATCTGACGCAGTGAAAGCCGAAGTTAAAAAAGAGACGAAAGCGGATAACGTGGCAGAAAAAGTATCTGAGAAAAAAGAAACGGTTGTAGCGCAACAAGTGGCAACGGCTCAGAAACCACGCGTAATTCCTGCTGAAAAAGCATCGAAAGAAAGTGCTAAGCATAAACAGAAAAAAGCCGTATTAAATGTGTTAGAAAAACAATATAAACAAGTTCGTTGTTCTGCTGACGCGAAAAACTTAAGTGGTGATAGTTTCTGCCGTCAAGAAGAACGCCGTTTATTCTTAGAAATTCAACGCATTAAAGATGAGTTAAGAGGGATTAAGGAATAATCTCATCCTTAGCAATATGAGGGCGTGATCAATTCGCCCTCAAAATAAAAAAATAGATTTTTTGTGACCGCACTTTATGAACGATATTACCTTTTATCAACGCTTTGAAGCCGATATTCTCGCCGGGCGCAAAACCATCACCATTCGAGATAAATCCGAAAGCCATTTTAAAGCAGGTGATATTTTACGTGTGGGTCGATTTGAAGATAATCAATACTTCTGCACAATTGAAGTGTTAAGTATCTCACCAATTCGATTGGAAGAATTAACTGAACAACACGCGAAGCAGGAAAATATGGGATTGGATGAATTGAAAGAGATGATTCGGGAGATTTATCCGAGTGAGATAGGGTTTTATTTAATTGAATTTAAATTATTGAAGGAAATGTTATGAATAAGCCATCATGGTTGTCTTGGATTAATTTTTTCATTCTATCATTTTTGCTTTGCACTTATTTAGGCTTTATAAATCCTAAAAACTGGATTGATAATATACATAGCAAATCAGGAATAGAGGTTATCACCCCAATTCAAGCATTAGAAAAAAGAGTTACAGAACTCCAAAAAACAGTTGAGACTAGTAATGTTTTTTGGGGAAACGAATATCATAACTTAATTACTAAAGAAGAGTTCAATAAGTACCAACATCTGTCAAAAAGTAATGTCGATTGGATTGTAACCTCAATAAAAAACTTACAAGGAATAGAGAATTTAAGTAATCAAGTTAATTATTGGAAAAATGAGATTAGTAATATAAAAGCTAGACATTGTTACGATCAAGAATGTCAACACAAAAAAGATTTTGAATTGCAGGCAGCTAGAGAAAGCCTTTTAAAAGTACAATTACAATTATCTAAATAATCATTAATTAGAGAAAATATAAATGACACAAAAATTCGAAATGGCAGACCGTTTTAATCCGTCTGCGGTAGAACAAGCCCTTTATCAACATTGGGAAGAGAGCGGTTATTTTAAACCGTCTGAAAATGAAAATGCGCCGAGCTATTGCATTGCGATTCCGCCGCCGAACGTAACCGGCTCTCTACACATGGGGCATGCTTTCCAACAAACCTTAATGGATACCTTAATCCGTTTTAACCGTATGGAAGGGCATAACACCTTATGGCAAGCGGGGACAGACCACGCGGGTATTGCGACCCAAATGGTGGTAGAGCGTAAAATTGCGGCTGAAGAAGGCAAAACACGCCATGATTATGGCCGTGAAGCGTTCATCAACAAAATTTGGGATTGGAAAGCCTATTCTGGTGGCACAATTAGTCAACAAATGCGCCGTTTAGGTAACTCAATCGACTGGGAACGTGAGCGTTTCACTATGGACGATGGTTTATCCAACGCGGTAAAAGAAGTGTTTGTGCGCTTGCACGAAGAAGGTTTGATTTACCGTGGCAAACGCTTGGTAAACTGGGATCCAAAGCTCCACACCGCAATTTCTGATTTAGAAGTAGAAAACAAAGAGAGCAAAGGTTCTCTTTGGCATTTCCGTTATCCGTTAGCAAACGGTGCAAAAACAGCAGATGGTAAAGATTATTTAGTGGTGGCAACCACACGTCCGGAAACCATGTTGGGCGATACAGCTGTTGCAGTGCATCCTGAAGATGAGCGTTACCAATCTTTAATCGGTAAAACAGTGGTTCTGCCATTGGCAAACCGTGAAATTCCGATTATTGCCGATGAATATGTAGATCGTGAATTCGGTACGGGTGTGGTGAAAATCACCCCTGCGCATGACTTTAACGACTACGAAGTGGGTAAACGTCACAGCTTGCCGATGGTTAACGTATTAACCTTAAACGCAGATATTCGTGATGAAGCCGAAATTATTGGTACTGACGGCAAACCACTTGCAGGATATGAAGCGACTATTCCTGCGGATTATCGAGGCTTAGAGCGTTTTGTTGCACGTAAGAAAATTGTGGCAGATTTTGAAGCGTTAGGTTTATTAGACGAAATTAAACCGCATGATTTGAAAGTGCCTTACGGCGACCGTGGCGGCGTGCCAATCGAGCCAATGCTAACTGACCAATGGTATGTGAGCGTGAAACCGCTTGCCGATGTGGCGATTAAAGCGGTAGAAGACGGCGAAATCCAATTCGTACCGAAACAATACGAAAACCTTTACTTCTCTTGGATGCGTGATATTCAAGATTGGTGTATCTCTCGCCAACTTTGGTGGGGGCACCGTATTCCTGCGTGGTATGACGTAGAAGGCAACGTGTATGTCGCACGCAACGAAGAAGAAGTGCGGTCAAAATACAACTTAGATTCTGCGGTTGAACTCAAACAGGATGAAGACGTATTAGACACGTGGTTCTCATCAGGCTTATGGACGTTCTCCACTTTAGGTTGGCCAGAGCAAACGAAAGAACTCAAAATGTTCCACCCAACAGATGTGTTAATCACCGGCTTTGACATTATCTTCTTCTGGGTTGCGCGTATGATTATGTTTACGATGCACTTCGTAAAAGATGAAAACGGTAAACCACAAGTGCCATTCAAAACCGTGTACGTAACGGGCTTAATCCGTGATGAGCAAGGCCAAAAAATGTCGAAATCGAAAGGTAACGTGCTTGACCCAATCGATATGATTGACGGTATTAGCCTTGAAGATTTACTTGAAAAACGTACTGGCAACATGATGCAGCCGCAATTAGCAGAGAAAATTGCTAAAGCGACCCGCAAAGAGTTTGCAGAAGGTATTGCGGCGCATGGTACAGATGCATTGCGTTTTACATTAGCGGCATTGGCTTCAAACGGTCGTGACATCAACTGGGATATGAAACGCCTAGAAGGCTACCGTAACTTCTGTAACAAATTGTGGAATGCAAGCCGCTTCGTCTTAACAAATGAAAAATTAGATTTAAGCGAAGGTGAGATCGAATTCTCATTAGCCGATCGTTGGATTCAATCTGAATTCAATCGTACCGTGGAAACTTTCCGTAATTCATTAAGCCAATATCGTTTTGATCTTTGTGCTAATGCAATTTATGAGTTTACTTGGAACCAATTCTGCGACTGGTATTTAGAATTAACTAAACCAGTATTTGCCAACGGCAACGCAGCACAAATTCGTGCAGCAAGCCAAACTTTGGTTCATGTGCTAGAAAAATTATTACGTTTAGCACATCCACTGATTCCATTTATTACCGAAGAAATTTGGCAAAAAGTGAAAGGTTTCGTCGGCATTACGGCTGACAGTATTATGTTACAGCCTTTCCCACAAGTGGAAGAAAACGGCTTTGATCCAGAAGCAGAAGCTGAAATTGAGTGGTTAAAAGAAGTGATCGTTGCGGTGCGTAATATTCGTGCAGAAAGCAATATCGCACCAAGCAAAGGCTTAGATCTGTTATTCCGTAATTTAAGCGTAGAAAATGCAAAAATTCTCGAAAAACAGACCGCTCTTTTGAAAGCGATGGCGAAATTAGACAACGTTCAAGTATTAGCCGAAAACGAAACCGCACCACTTGCGGTAGCGAAACTCGTGGGCAATGCTGAATTGCTCGTACCAATGGCTGGCTTTATCAATAAAGAAGCAGAGCTTGCCCGTTTAACCAAAGAGATTGAAAAATATCAAAACGAAGTTAAACGTATCGAGAATAAACTGAGCAATGAAGCTTTCGTGGCTAAAGCACCTGAAGCGGTAATTGCGAAAGAACGCGAAAAACAAGCGGAATACCAATCTGGATTAGAAAAAATCCAAGAGCAGTATAAAGCGATTGAATCCTTATAAGGCGGTAATAAAATGTAGGGGCGTATTGAATACGCCCCTGATTATATAAAATGTAAATTATGAAATCAGATAATAAATATTCCAAAATAGTAGAATTATTACACCCCTTAGCTATACAGCATAGCCCTGAAGGAACTATGCCAAATTCTGTTATTGAACAATGGCTACATGCTCTTGCGACAGATAGTGATTTATTCGCTAAAAGAGAGATTAAAAACGCTAAAGAATTGAAAAAAGAAGTAATAAATATCCTAAAGTCTAATAAGTTATATGAGAAAGAGAGTGATTTTTTTGAACTGATTTATTCTGATTTAAAATTAAAGCCAACTCAAAAGGCTAGATTTAGATTTATTGACCTTTTTGCAGGTATTGGAGGGATTAGATTAGGTGCTCAAGTAAATAATGGTGTATGTGTATTTTCATCAGAGTTTGATAGTTTTGCTCAAAAAACATATTGTTTAAATCATGCCGAAACGCCTTTTGGCGATATTACAAAAATTAGTGAAAACGATATTCCAGAACATGATGTTTTATTAGCTGGGTTTCCTTGCCAGCCATTTAGTTATGCAGGAAAAACGCAAGGATTTGAAGATAAAACTCGAGGAACATTATTTTTTGATGTTTTAAGAATTTTAGAAGCTAAAAAGCCTAAGGTAGCATTATTAGAAAATGTAAAAGGTTTTAAATCTCATGATAAAGGAAACACAATGCATATCGCATTGAGTGCATTAAATGAAGCTGGGTATAATACTTACTGGACTATTTTGAATAGCTATCATTTTGGTGTGCCACAATTTAGAGAGCGTTGGTATTGTGTAGCTATTCGCAGTGATATTGATAATGGAAAATTCAGATTTCCTATTGGTAATGCACCTAAAACAACATTAAGAGATATTGTAGATCTTGATTTAGAAGATCCAGCTTTAACATTACCTAAATTTGAATTAGATAGAATTGCATATCATTTTGAAAATTATCATTTAAGTGAACGAGTTCAACATGATAATTCTATGTATGCACCAAATACTAAAAAAGGAAAATATGGTGTATTTTCTTTTTTAAAAGCTGATGGTTCATTAAGATTTCATGTAGGTGATTTTGCTAAAACACAAATTCAAGAAGCTTTTTATGCTTGTTTAGATACTTATGCACCAACAATTATTGCGAATCGTGTTCCTAAATTATGGGATATTAAGCGTAAATTATCTATTAAAGAAGCAGCGAGATTACAGGGGTTTCCTGATGAATTTCAATTTAATGTATCAAATGCACAAGCATTTAAACAGCTAGGGAATTCTGTTACGGTTACAGTTATTGATGAAATTGTAAAAGAAATTTTAAATGTGTTAGGAGAATAAAATGTCTTATATCTCAAAAGAAACGCTATTTAATTCAAGAGAGTATTTAAACCAGCGGACTAAAAAAACAGACACGCTTATTGGTTTAATTGTTTTTTTATTTTGTGTTCAAGAGCGGAAAGAACAGGGGCGTTATCTTTTGTCAGATATGAGAGAATTTGCTCATGTTGTAGATGAAGCATTTTATTTGTTGCCTTCAATTACGAAAAATACGGCAGAGCCGTTAGTTTGGTATGGCTTTATTTCTGAAAATTGGCTAAATGAAGTTAAATTAACTTTTTTAAACAATAATAAGATATCTGCAAAGCATGTTGTTAATGTTTTATTTTGGAGAAAATCATTTTCTCATACGAATGAAGCTGTTGAATGGTTTAAAAATAAAATTACACCAGTGATTTTTAATGAGTTATTTGAGCTTCAAGAAAATTCAGGTAATGATTTTGTTAATGATAAAGCTATTGATGTTTCGGACATAATTAAACACTATGATGGAAACAATCAAGATCTTACTTTAAAATCAGATGGTAAGTTTATTAAGAAAAAAGCCAGTGATTTAAGTGCTGCTCCATTTGGTCAAACACTTTATGCTGCTTCAGAAATAAAAAAAGTGATTTTAATCACACCTTTTGATTTCATTGAAAAATTTACATTTACAAGTTTTGTTCGCCAAGAAAAACCAAAGAACCTTATTTCAAATAATAATAGTGATTCAAAACTTACTCAACTCCCCAAACCCTTCCTAATCCTAGCTGGCATTTCTGGTACGGGCAAGACTCGCTTTGTGCGAGAGCAAGCGAAATTAGCCAATGCCGATAATCAAGCCAAAGATAATTATTGCCTTGTGTCTGTTCGCCCTGATTGGCATGAGCCTTCTGATTTATTAGGTTATATTTCTCATCTAGGAAGTCAGCCCAAATACATTACCACTGATGTGTTACGTTTTATTGTTCAGGCCTGGAAACATATTTCAGATAGTGGCTTTGACCTAAAAACAGGCAAAGTAACTGAAGAGCAATTAAATGAGATTCAACCTTATTGGCTTTGTTTAGATGAAATGAACTTGGCGCCAGTGGAGCAATATTTTGCGGATTATCTTTCCATACTAGAAACTCGTCAATGGAATGGCGAAGTATATCAATGCGATCCTTTATTAAAATCAAATGTGTTTGAAAATATTCAACCAACTGATTTGGGATTAGATGAAGGAGATATATTGTGGGAGCATTTTAAAGAAAATGGAATTTCAATTCCATTTAATCTTATTGTGGCAGGCACAGTAAATATGGATGAAACTACTCACGGATTCTCTCGGAAAGTTTTAGATCGTGCATTAAGCTTCGACTTTAATGAGTTTTATCCAAATGACTTTAATGCTTATTTCTCGCCTAACGCACAAAATAAGACATTTACCTATCCTATTTATTCCGATGCGAGCTTATCTCTTAATTTTGCTTCACCTTTTGTTAAAAAAAGCTGTGAATTTCTATCAGAAGTAAATAGTGTTTTAAAGAATTCACCTTTTGAATTAGCTTATCGTGCATTAAATGAATTACTACTTTCTGTGAAATGTATCAATCCAAAAAATGAGATTGAGCTACAATCCGTTTGGGATGATTTCTTAATGATGAAAGTATTACCTCGTATAGAAGGTGATTCAGAAAAATTAGATTTTGATGGTGAAAAATCATTATTAACTAACTTAGAAGCGATAATGAGGGAACAATTATCAGCTATTTGGGACGGTGAAAAACGTATTGATTTATTCCGAGAAACGAATGAAGGAGATGTTATTAATATTGAATGTCGTAGCAAGGCGAAGATTAGTTGGATGCAAACTAAATTAGAGAAGTTTGGGTTTACACATTTCTGGAAATAAGGGTAATGGATTGTATTTTTAATCAACAAATAGATGAAGCATTTGAGCTTTCTATTTATGTGAAAGATAGTGAAAAGAATACTACGCGCTATCAACAAACCTTAAAAAAACGTAGAGCAGAAACTGCTTCTATCCATTATCAAACTGAAAAATTTGAAATTTCAGGTGATTTGCAAAAATCTTATGAAATTCAACCGCTCTTTTTTGAAAATACTCAATACCATTTTGAAATTCAATTCCGTGCTCCTATTCATTATGCGGAATTGCGTCATAAACTCGTGCTAATTAATGACGGTTTCCGCTTTTCTCAAGTTGCTAACATGCTTGTTGGAGTGATTAATACAGGAAATGATATTGGGCAATTAAATTTACCTATTTATTATGAAGACAAAGTAGGAAAAGGTTATTTCATCACGCTTTCTTTTATGGTATTGCCAACAAAGATTGATCTTCAGCAAGATATTGAACCTATTAATGAAGCTATTGATGGCACCTTTCCTCTTTGGCGCTTTAATGTTACGGCTAAAACAGAGCAGGGGGCTGGAAAAACAAATGAGAAAGGTTATTTCCCGCTATTTTGGCTTGCACACTTCCAGCAATTACAACAACAATTCAGTCAAGCTTTAAAAATTATTAAAAATTCACCGCATAACCGTTTACAGACCTATTCTTTACATCAAAAAGCGGAACGTTTAAAAGGTAAGTTGTCTGCAAAGCAGACCCATCGAATTAAAAATGATTTAGCGAGCGGTTTACATCATAAAAAATATGCGATTGAAAAAAAGAAATTAAGTGTTAATACGCCAGAGAATCGCTTTATTAAACAAGTGATTATCGAAACAGATAACAAGCTTACTCAGATCAATCAAACATTAGCTAAATCAAGCAAAAATCAACTTTCCCAAGCATTTTTTGATACGCTAAATAATTGGCAAAAACCATTAAAACAATTTCAAGCGCTATCTTTTTTTAATGATATTGGGACCTTCAAAGGATTGGAAAAAATTTCTCTAGTACTGCAACAGAAACCAGGTTATTCCACGATTTTTCATGTTTGGCAAGAGTTACGTTTTTATTTAAAGGTCCTTTCGCATCATAGCCTGATTTCACAGAAATCCCTTTCGGAACTTTATGAAGTGTGGTGCTTTTTAGTTATTCGCCGATTGTTAATTGAAGAACTTGGTTTTGAAGAAGTCAGTTCTCAGAAAGCAAAATTAATGTTTTCTGAACAACTTGATTTGACGATGAAAGATGGAATGTATGGTGCATTTCATTTTGAGAGACCTGATGGTTTGAAAATTAAACTTGCACATGAGCCAATTTTTCATCAAAAAACAGAAATTAAGTCCTATTTGAATACGCAAAAGCCAGATATTTTATTAGAAGTACTTTTCCCAAATAAACAACGTTTTATTTGGTTATTTGATGCAAAATACCGTTTAAATTCCGATGATGGTGAAGATGATTTAGTGCCAGATGACGCAATAAATCAAATGCATCGTTATCGTGACGCCTTAGTTTGGGCTAAACAGGATGAAGGTAAAAGCCGTCCAGTGTTTGGTGCTTATGCCCTGTATCCCGGTTTTTTTGATCAAGTTAATATGAAGAATCCGTATCAAGCCGGAATTGATGAAGTCGGTATTGGCGCATTTGCATTGTTGCCTAGCCAACAAAATCAAGGTGCAATTTGGTTACGGGATTTTTTTAAAGCGCAGTTAGGAAATTATCTACTTTTTTCACCACTTATTAAGGAAGAGTATTTATTTGTGCAAGAACAAAGCCGAATTCCTTATACAGGAATGAAGCAACAACTTTATACCGACTTAACGATGTTAGTTTCTCTTGGTCATGCACAAGAGGGTGAAAATGTACGTTCAATAGAATACTTTGAACGTTTTAAAAATGGCACAGCAAAATACTACCATTTACCACAAGACACTTTTGAGATGAAATATAAAGGCTTGCAACACATTGTTAATGAAATCGCTTTTTTGGGATTAGTTGAGCAAGATGAACAAGGTAATAAAATAATTAACAAAGTATGGCAAGTGAAGAGGGTTTCAATTGCTAAGCGTAATACATTGACTGAAGAGCAGGTGGGATATATATCTGATTCTGAACGTCTAGATTATCTTTTTGAATTAGGTATAGCGTTGAATTTATCTAATCCAATTAGAAATGTACCGTTAGACGGATTTAGAAAGTCAATGAAGTTAACAACTTTAGCACAAATTAATAATGTAACAGAGTTTAATTCTATTGAACCGGTATATACTGAGTTTTACCTCAATCAATAAGGAACAGTGAAAGGGAAAATGCACCTTTATCTTATTTTGCTCATCTGCATCTTTAATTCTATTTTTTAAATGCAGTAAAAAAGCGGTCAGATTTAAAGTCTGACCGCTTTTTTATTTTTTACGATATTTGTTGTAAGTAGAAAATCTATTCTAGTTATTCAATATCTCAAGCAATGCTTGCACAGGGTGTTTCAAGATGGCTTTTTCATATCGCTTCACTTGGCTACGGCAGGAATAGCCGGTTGCGAGACAATGATTCGGATCTTTACCTTGTAATTTTTTGCCCCATGATACGTCGTAAATATCTTTCGACATGGTTTGATTTTGAACCTCATGGCCAAATACCCCCGCCATACCACAGCAGCCGACTTTTTCTACCTTCAAGGTTTGTCCAAATTGCGCGAAAATATTCTGCCATTCTTTTGGGCTGTTTGGCATAAAGGTGGATTCAGTACAATGAGGGAATAAATGCCACTCAAAATTGCAGTCAGATTTGGCAATATTTTTCACCGCACTTTGTAATGCGTTACTTTCTAATTGATTGGTCAGCCATTCGTGTGCTGTGAGTACATGGAAGTCACCGCGAGAATCACCTAAGGCTTCTTTATATTCATCACGATAAGAAAGCACAATCGCTGGATCTACGCCGACTAAAGGCACATTTAATTTAGCGACGCGATTTAAAAACTCCGCTTGTGTTTTCGCGGTTTTACTAAAGCGAGCTAAAAAACCTTTAATATGCATGGCTTTGCCATTCGGTTTAAAAGGCAGAAGGATTGGTGAGAATCCTAATTTTTGTGTGAGAGCGACAAAATCGCGAACTACTTTGGCATCGTAATAAGAGGTATAAGGATCTTGTACGATAAAGAGCATATTGGCTTTTTCTGTGGCACTGAGACCTTCCAATTCTTCTAATTTTTTGCCTTGGTAGCCAATTTCCACTAATTGCTGTTGAAGGTTTGGCTCTGAAAGGAGAGGCAAATCTGTCATGCCAAGCGTTTTTTCAACTAAGCTTTGAGTAACTTTCAGCTTGGTGAAATAATTGAATAATGCCGGTTGTTTTGCCATATAAGGTGCAGCAACTTCTAAATTCGCCACAAGATGATCTTTGGCTGGGCGTAAATAACGACTGTGGTAGAAATGGAAAAATTTCGCACGGAAACTTGGTACATCAATTTTAATCGGGCATTGGCTTGCACAGGCTTTACAGGCCAGACAAGTATCCATTGCCGCTTTTACTTCATGTGAGAAGTCATATTCACCACGCCATTTCTGCACGCTATTGCGGAAACGTTCCACAAGTGCGGTCAGTTTGACTTGTGTTTTATGAAAATCTAATTGATCAGGCGATACGTTTTCATTGGCCATTAATCGCAACCATTCACGCACCATAGCGGCTCGTCCTTTTGGCGAGAATACGCGATTTTTACTCACTTTCATGGAAGGGCACATAATGCTGTGCTCATCAAAGTTAAAGCAAAGCCCGTTACCGTTACAATTCATCGCACCTTTGAATTCATCTCGCATTTGAATTGGGATTTGGCGATCATTGTCCGCACGCATCGGCGAGAGAATTGAATAGAGTTCCGCATCGCTATTAAGTGGCGTACAGATTTTACCTGGATTGAGACGATTGTTTGGGTCAAATAAGAACTTCACATAACGCAATTCTTGCCAAAGTTCGGGAGTAAAGAATTTCTCCCCATAATGAGAGCGTACGCCTTTACCGTGTTCCCCCCACAGCAAACCGCCGTATTTCACGGTGAGTTCTGCCACTTCATCTGAAATTTGTTTAAAGAGTTTGATTTGTTCTTTATCACATAGGTCTAAAGCGGGCCGAACGTGCAATACGCCGGCATCAACATGGCCAAACATCCCATATTGCAGATTGTGGCTATCTAATAAGGCTCTAAACTCTGCAATGTAATCCGCAAGATGTTCTGGTGGCACACAGGTATCTTCCACAAAAGGAATCGGTTTGGCAGCGCCTTTCGCATTCCCCAATAGCCCCACCGCTTTTTTACGCATGGCGTAAATACGTTCAATAGAAGGCAAGTCAGAACAAAGTTGATAGCCGATAATATGATCTTTGCCTTGTGCAATTTTTTCATCTAATTGCTGACAAAGTGCGGTCACTTGGCTGTCGATTTTGGCTTGATTGTTGCCCGCATATTCCACAATGTTTAAACCCAGAATTGGATTTTGTTCTTCTTCTGTTAAAAGTTCTTTTACCGAATGCCAAATAATATCTTGCTTAGCTAGGTTCAGCACTTTGGAATCGACGGTTTCAACGGAAAGAGCATTAGCTTTCACCATAAAAGGCGCATTGCGAAGTGCTGCATCAAATGAACTGTACTTCACATTAATTAAGGTACGATATTTAGGAATCGGCAATAAATTGAGTTTAGCTTCGCAGATAAACGCAAGTGAACCTTCTGACCCTGTTAAAATTCGGGTGAGATTAAATTCACTTTCATCTTTATTAAAGACATTCTTAAGATCGTAACCGGTGAGAAAGCGATTGAGTTGTGGTAAATCTTGAATGATTGAGGCGCGCTTTTCTTTACAACGTTGGAAAATCGTTTGATGTAGTGTTTTTCCATTTTCTGCTAGTGGATAGTTTTCTAAAACATCGTCGGATTTGACCGCACTTGTATCTAATATTTCACCATTCATCAAAACAGAACGTAATGCTAAAACGTGATCAGAGGTTTTTCCGTATTGCAGTGAGCCTTGACCAGATGCATCGGTATTAATCATTCCACCGAGGGTTGCTCGATTACTGGTGGAGAGTTCTGGCGCAAAGAATAAACCGTGAGGTTTTAAAAATTGGTTTAGTTGGTCTTTTACTACGCCTGCTTGTACGCGAACCCAACGTTCTTCTATATTAAGCTCCAAAATGCCCGTCATGTGGCGAGAGAGATCGACAATAATGTTGTTATTAATAGATTGTCCATTGGTACCCGTGCCACCACCGCGAGGTGTAAAGGTTAGATGAAGGTATTTCTCTTGATTAGCTAATTTGGTAATGCGTACCATATCGGCAACAGATTTAGGGAACAAAATAGCCTGAGGAAGTTGTTGATAGACGCTGTTATCTGTCGCAAGACTTAAACGGTCGGCATAATTTGAGGCAATATCACCTTCAAAATGCTGTTTTTGGAGTTCGCTAAGAT